>NZ_ANNO01000174.1:0-15921 GCF_000409565.1 Pseudochrobactrum sp. AO18b | reverse complement strand
CCCCCGTCCGGTTGTCACAAAAAAGGTGTTTATGCCTTAAACTGCGCAAGGCGGGCTGCATAACGCGCCAGCTGGTCGATCTCGATATTGATCTTGTCGCCGACCTGACGTTTGCCCCATGTGGTCACTTCCAGCGAATGACGGATCAGCAGCACATCAAATTCATTGCCGTTGACGCCATTGACTGTCAGCGATGTGCCGTCCAGTGCCACGGAGCCCTTCTGCGCGATAAAAGGCGCCAGATTTTCCGGTGCGCGGATGGTAAAGCGCACTGCCTCACCTTCCTGCTGAATATTGATAATTTCCGCCATGGCATCGACATGGCCGGATACCAAATGACCGCCCATTTCATCGCCAAGCTTCAGCGAACGCTCCAGATTGATTTTGCGTCCGGCTTTCCATTCGCTGATCGTGGTCAGACGCAGGGCTTCTTCCCATGCTTCCACTTCAAACCAGCAGGCATTGCTTTCAATATCCGGCAGGCGGGTCACAGTCAGACACACACCCGAACAGGCAATAGATGCACCGATCTCAATGGTTTTCGGGTCATAATGCGTATCAATACGCAGTCTCACACCTTCATCCATCGGGCTGACTTCAGCAACTTCACCGATATCTGTAACAATGCCTGTAAACATAAGAAATCCTTCTCATTCCCTGCTTATCAAAAACCTGCTTTGCGCTTGTATTCACTCAAAACGTCAGACGCAAAATGGCTTTCGCCGGTTTTGACAAAATCCGCATCAATGAAAGCCTGCAAACCCTCAACCGCCAGAGCCTGACCATCTCCGTTGGAAAGGATCGGGTTCGGCCCGTCAAAGATCATCAGCTTATCAACCAGTCCCTGTGCCAGAAAAGCCTGCGCAACGACTGCGCCGCCCTCAACCATGACTGTAGCAATGCCCTGCGCTGCAAGGTCATCCAGCAGTTCCGGCAAAGCGATTTTTTCATCCTCGCATTCCGTTGCCAGAATACGGCAGCCGGCTTCAATCAGCTGCTGGCGTTTTGCCGGATCAGCATTATTGCTGGCAGCAATCCACAAAGGCACCTGACGCGCGGAACGCACCAGTTTGGATGTGAGCGGAATACGCAACTCGCTGTCGAGAATAACGCGGATCGGCGAACGATCTTGCAGCCCCGGCAAACGGGTATTCAGTACCGGATCATCCGCAATAACCGTTCCGACACCGATCATAATCGCATCGGTCTGGGCACGGCGCATATGCACCTGCGCAATACTAACCGCACCGGTAATGGCAATTTGCCCACGCCCGACGCAGCCGACATAGCCGTCAACCGACAGTGCCAGCTTCAGCATCACTTCCGGACGTTTGCGGAAAGAGCGTGACAGATAACCTGCGAGCTCATCATCGCCCTGCTCGCGGCAGACATCGGTGACAACTTCCAGTCCTGCATCACGCAAAATCTGGTAACCACGGCCTGCAACACGCGGATCAGGATCGCTGCTCGAAGCAACCACACGCTTGATGCCTGCAGTGACCAGTGCGGATGCGCAAGGCGGTGTGTGGCCGTGATGGGCGCAAGGCTCCAGCGTGACATAGGCGGTAGCGCCCTTTGCCAGTTCTCCGGCCTCAGCCAGCGCTTGTGTTTCGGCATGCGGACGGCCGCCTTCAGCCGTAACACCACGCCCGACAATCACCGGCCCGTGGCCGTTATCCGCTACAATCAGCGTCGCCACAGAAGGATTGGTTCCCGTAATACCAAGATGGCGGCGTGAATAGCGGATTGCAGCCGCCATAAAGCGCTTATCAAGCTCCGATGCACTTCCCTCGCCAGAATGGGTCTGACGGGCTGTCGCGTTCTGAGGTTCATTCATATGCCAAATTCCAGTACGGAGTGTTTTGTACCGCCTGCCTTTAAGCCAAACAGATTCAAAACCTATTTACTTTAACACGCATCTGACCCGAAACAATTTTCAGTTGCCAATATGCATTCAGTTCACAAGAGGCATCAGGTTCAACGAACATCCATGCCTCAAATTCTTATTCAAAAGCAGAATTCTGCCCAAAGCCAGAGCACATTAAGCGCTCTGAACTTTAATCCTCATTGCTCGATGATGCAGCATTTTCCGGATGGCCAAGCTCATCAATGACATTGTGGAAGTCTTTGGCAACACTGAAATTGCGATAAACAGAAGCGAAACGGATATAGGCAATATCGTCCACGCCCTTCAGTGCTTCCATCGCCAGACGACCGATCTCTTCCGACGGAATTTCAACCTCGCCGGAACTTTCCAGCTGGCGCACAATGCCCGAAACAGCGCGTTCCACGCGGTCACTGTCCACCTCGCGCTTGCGCAGCGCAACCTGCACTGAGTGCATCAGCTTATCGCGGTCGAAAGGCACACGGCGGCCGCTTTTCTTGACCACCATCAGTTCGCGCAATTGTACGCGCTCAAAAGTCGTGAACCTGCCGCCACATACAGAACAGACGCGACGTCTGCGGATGACCGAACCGTCTTCCGCCGGACGGGAATCTTTGACCTGCGTATCTTCAGACTGACAAAACGGACAGCGCATGGCTCAACTCTCAACTTGTTACCGCGCCTTGCAGCACGGCAGCCATTCCAGCCTGACAGGTTGTAAACGACTATAATTCACTCAGATTGAAATTATCTAAAGCAGATAGGCTGCTTTGTCATCAGCTATGTCCGGCAAGCTGCACAGACAAAAACGCCGCGTAACACTTATGTGATACGCGGCGTCTGAAATTACAACATAGTCACAACCGGCTTAGCCCAGATAGCCATACATCGGGAAGCCTTCGGTCAGCTCCACAACTTTTTTCTGAACAGCCTGTTCAACAGCCGCATTGCCTTCATCAGAATTGGCAGCTTTAAGACCGTCGAGCACTTCAGTGATCATATCACCGATCTGTTCGAATTCCTTGATACCGAAGCCGCGGGTTGTACCGGCCGGTGTGCCGAGACGGATACCGGAAGTTACAAAAGGCTTCTCAGGATCGAACGGAATACCGTTTTTGTTGGTGGTGATATTGGCACGGCCCAGTGCTGCTTCAGCGCGCTTACCGGTTGCATTTTTCGGACGCAAGTCAACCAGCATCAGATGGTTGTCGGTGCCGCCGGAAACGATATCGAGACCATTTTTCTTCAGGTTCTCTGCCAGAGCCTTGGCATTTGCCACAACATTCTGCGCATAGAGCTTGAATTCAGGCTGCAGCGCTTCTGCCAGTGCAACCGCTTTACCGGCGATCACATGCATCAGCGGGCCGCCCTGAAGACCCGGGAATACAGCCGAGTTGAATTTCTTGGCCAGATCACCGTCATTGGTCATGATCATACCACCGCGCGGACCGCGCAGGGATTTGTGGGTGGTGGTGGTGCAGACATGAGCATGCGGCACTGGTGACGGATGAACACCGGCAGCAACCAGACCGGCAATATGCGCCATATCAACCATCAGATATGCACCGACTTCATCGGCGATCTCACGGAAACGCTTCCAGTCCCAGATACGGGAATAGGCAGTACCACCCGCCAAAATCAGCTTAGGCTTATGTTCGCGGGCAAGACGTGCCACTTCGTCCATATCCAGCAGGTGATCGTCTTCACGCACACCATAGGATACAACATTGAACCATTTACCGGACATATTGACCGGAGAACCGTGGGTCAGGTGACCACCGGAATTCAGATCCAGACCCATGAATGTATCGCCCGGCTGCAGCAGCGCGAGGAATACAGCCTGATTCATCTGGCTGCCGGAATTTGGCTGCACGTTGACGAATTCTGCGCCGAACAGTTTCTTCGCACGTTCAATCGCCAGTTCTTCAACGATATCAACATACTGGCAGCCGCCATAATAGCGCTTACCAGGATAACCTTCGGCATATTTATTGGTGAGGATTGAACCCTGAGCTTCAAGCACTGCGCGGGAAACGATATTTTCCGATGCAATCAGCTCGATTTCGTGACGCTGACGGCCAAGCTCCTTACGGATTGCGCCGAAAATTTCAGCATCCGCTTCTTCAAGACCCTTATTAAAGAATGCTTCGAGAGAAGCACTGTTCGCCTGCGACATATCCTATTCCCTTCCGGTTCCCGGTCAATTTCCCAGTCAAAAGTCAATCAGACACCATTCCCGCCGCCTGTATGCGACGGTCATGGAATTCCTCGCTATTTTTTTGACGCGTATCTTATCCGAAAACCGGCTCCCGCTTTTCGGGATACGCTCAATGTCTGTCCGCATATCAAAATGCGAAACAAAAAGCACGTAAATTCAATGCTGTTTAAGGGTTAGAGCTGCTCCGGCAGTAAACGATTTATCGGAGCCGCTCTCACTCTTTTTTACGCATTATCCTACGCAAAACCGCTTCGCACTTTTGCTGGAAATGCTCTAGCCCATTCCTATGTCGGGTGGCAATATCACACTTGTAACACCTGCTCCATGGCCAACAGGCGATATGCCATGACGTAAAACGGCTAAAGTCCCATTTATATCGTTTAAATACAAAAAAGCCGCCCGAAGGCGGCTTTAAATTCAGACATTAATTAATAGACCATGCTTCTGCTTAGCCATCCGGCTGGTGCATTTTTTGGAACTGCACCAGCATTATTGCGACCTCAGGCTGTGCAAGATCAGATCGCGGTACCGATTGCCAGTTCCGAAGCACCGTCCATCTTGTAAATATCATCGCGGAACTGCGGAATACCGTCACCGGTAGACCAAGCGGAAATATAGACAAAATACAGCGCCACAGGGTCAGCCACCTGAATCGGATTATTCTGACCGCTCTTAATCGTGTCTTCGATAGTCTGACGATCCCAGCCGCCGGTATTTTTCAGCAGCCACACATCCAGATCGCGGATATTCTGCACGCGGATACAGCCTGACGAGTCAAAACGCATCAGATTGTTGAAAGTGCCCTTCTGCGGTGTGTCATGCATATAAACAGCATGGCTGTTATGGAAATTGATCTTGGTCGAAGCCATGGCATTGATCTTGCCCGGATCCTGACGGAACATCAGCTTCACTGCATCTTCCGTGTTCCAGTCAACGGTTTCCGGCGGAACTTCCTGTCCCTGACCATCGTAAAGACGGATTTTGTTCTTGGTCAGATATTGCGGATCTTTACGCATCAAAGGAATGATATCCTTACGGATAATCGACTTTGGTGCTGTCCAGTATGGATTGAGGATCACTTCATGAATTTTTGAAGTCAGGATCGGTGTCTGACGATCGATCTTACCGACAACGGCGGTATGGCGCTGCACTACGCGGCCATTTTCAATCGCCTCGATCTGTGCTGCCGGAATATTGACCATGACAAAGCGTGTCTGATCAACATTGGCCAGCGAGGCAAGGCGCTGCAGATTGGTATTGAGCTGACCAAGACGGACATCGGCACTGACATTGAGCGCTTTATAGGTCACATCGCCCATCACGCCGTCAGCAGGCAGACCGTGGCGTGCCTGAAAGCGCTTCACAGCGGCATCCACATAAGTATCGAAAGAATTGGAAGCACCAATGCCCTGAGGCAGATCGCCGGAGATCATCAGACGCTGGCGCAGGATCGGCACAACCTGGCTTTTCATGCCCAGACGCAGGCGCTCATTGCCCGGCACAACCGGCCAGCCGCCATTAGCGACAATATTATTATACTGATTGATTGCTTCGCTGATATAATTCAGCGTCTGCGGGCTCATAATCGGCTGATTGGTGGCGATGGCTTTGGCACCGCCGGTGCCGCGCGCATCGAATGTATCGTTCCAGTTACCGCGACGGCCGGATGACAGCACATCATTCAGGCCGACAGCCTGAGCAAGTGCCGCAGAAGAAACTGCCGGTACCGACAAAGCAGCCAGTCCCAGACCGGCAGCGCCCCGCAAAAACAAACGGCGATCAAGTGCCTTGGTTGCTTTGCTGTCTTTTACATTATGCTTCATTCTTTGATCCTCAATCCGCCGTAACAGGACGTGGCACACCGGAAACTTGCCGCATGACACAGGCATATCAGCAGAAAAGCTCTAAGCGCTCTGCGCTCCAGAACATTCCCAATCTAAAACTAAGTATTGGAGATGCTCTGTCGCTTTATTAAGCTCTATACGCGCATCTTATCCGAAAACCGGTTCCCACTTTTCGGGATGCGCTCAACTTTAACTCTGAAACTAAAACAAACCCGAATAGCAGTATAACTGACTGAACACGCATCAGTTGCCTAAACACAAAACATCCTGCCGGACTTTACCGCTATAATCAGTTTTGTGGCTTAAACATGTCTGCGGGTATTCCGGCAAGTCATTACATTCATCACAAACTGAAAATTATTATTGCAGATTAGCTTAATAAGTGAATGTGGCCATTTCGCAACGATCAGAACCGCCCCCCCTGTCGGCATTACAGCTCAGCAGGTCTGCCATGCATGTGGCTAAATTTTTGCAGGCGTCGCAAAGAGTTATGCATAGAGGCCAGACGCGCGGCATCAGGCACTTCCCTGCCCGATGTCTCCAAAAACACAAAAGTATAGAGCTCATAGAGGCCGTCTGCCACTGCCTGCCCTTTTTCAGTAAGCGCAAGAACCGCCAGATCTGCTCCGCCCACCGCCGCCTCATCAGCACCGGAGGTCACATAGCCTTGCGCAAACAGACTTGCCAGCATCACCACCGATTGTGATGTGACGGGCTCAACCATCCGATAAAGCTGGACAGTATCACGCAGACCAAGACTGATACAAAACAGCATCAATGCCTGCTCGGCATTCAGCGGATAATCCTGACGGCCGGAAAAGGCATCGTCAAAAAATGCCAGAACCCGCTTATAATGCCGGTTCAGCTGCCGCTCGACTTCCAGACACAGAACCTGCAAGCCTGTTCCTTCACCGGAACGGGAACCTGCATGCCCCATACCGGATAATGATGTCTGAAACGGCTCTTGCGTTTGCATGCAGCTTGTCTCCGCTTTTCCAAAGCACAAGATCAGCCCATCGCCTCCGAATGCGGAGCGCGCAGAAAACTGAAATTTGCCTGAGGAGACTTTAAGAAACAGCGGTGAACTTCGGCTTAAGCCACAGGGCTAACAACTGGTTAACAACCGGCTCTCTCAATCCGGTCATTATTCCAGCTTTAGCGGACAGGTGTTGCCAGTGCACGTTTACCCTGCAAAAACAGGCCGATACGAAAAGCGACATAGATCAGCAGAAACGCAATATTGACGGCTGCCAGCGCCGGAAAATATTCAAAGAACCGTGCAAAAACTGTGTAAATCAAAGCCTGAGCCACAGCCGTAATCACCCATAGCACAGCGCCCCATGAGGCACGGATCCACAGGCCGGTCGCAACAATCGGCAGAGCAATCGCGAGACTCACACAGATTGTCTGCCATTGCCACGGCATCAGATCGAAACGCCATAGCAGACCCGGATAAAGGCCGATCAGCCGCAACCAGTAATAAACACCACCGACAAGACAAACCAGCGCGACAAAGCGGATAAACAGAATGAACCAGCTATGCAGGGCTGAATCTCCCGTGCGCAGTCTCAGCTGATCGTCCATCATGCGGCTCATTACCCTTGTTTAATGTCTTTAACTGTTTAGAAAATCCGGTAATTGCACCTGCGCCAATGTTGCAGGGCTCCATAGCGGATTACCGGTCTTGTCGATCAGAACAGCGCCGACACCGGCATAGAAATCATGCCCTTGCAGCAGAATCTCTGCCAGAGCGTACTCTATTTGCATCTGTCTATCCAAGCGTGCGCTATAGCTCAGCTCTTTGTTTGCACGAATAAATGCTTCCGCATCCTGAAATAGTGTAAAAATCGCTTTCAGACTGGTTGGCGAACGCTTGCCCAGCAGTTCTGCAATGGCTGCGGCTTTCTCATTGCCTGTCTCTCCGGCGTCTGAGAATTGCTCCAGAACCTGTTCCACGCTTTCCGCCGTACAGCATCGGGCAATCAGCGCCCTGTCCTGTTCCGGCATTTCCCAGTCAGGTGCATCCGACTGCATAGACAGAAGTATATCATCCGGCTGTTCACCGCCGATCAGCCGCTCACGCAATTCCGTCAGCTGTTCAGCTTTCAGAGCGTGCGTGGCAATCCCGCTCTGCAGGCAATCACCCCAGCGGATCGCCGAGCCGGTTAAGCCGAGATAAAAGCCGAACTTGTCCGGCAAGGCAGGTAAAAACGCACTGCCGCCGACATCGGTGAAAAAACCGATCCCGCTTTCCGGCATAGCAAACAGCGTATTCTCGGTCACAATCCGGTGTGAACCATGAACGGATATTCCGGCACCACCACCCATGGCAATCCCGTCAAGCAAAGCAATATAAGGCTTCTTATAGGAGCCGATGAGGCGGTTGAGACGATATTCATCCTGGAAGAAATCATAGGCAGGCGCACCGTTTCTGCCTGCATGATAGGCAGCTACAACATCACCACCGGCACAAAATGCACGCCCTTCGCCTTCAACGATCACGGCTTTGACCTGAGGCTCATCTGCCCAATGCAGCAATGCACGCTCCATTGCCTGCACCATTTTGTGTGTCAGAGCATTCAGCGCTTTCGGACGGGTCAGCCGGATCAGCCCTGCAGAACCTTGCATAGTAAAAGCAATTTCATCATCGCCGCCGAAATTCTCCTTGAAATCAGATATCATCACGCCGCTTCCTCCGCTCTGATGCACCTTATTCATAGATTTTCCTCTCCCGCATTGAAGCATGATTCATAAGTGAGTACAGCAAGCGCGGCAATGTTTCACACCTCAAAAATTGTTTTTATCAAGCTGTAACCACGATTTGGGTGTTAAGGCTCCCTCATCGAAGTCTGCGCTGCAGGAAATTGCAGTTTCATAGGCCGAAATACGGAAAGACATGATGCGTAACATTGATGAGATCACCCAAAGCCGCCGCCTGCGCCGTACGCGCCGTACCGAATGGTCACGCCGTCTGGTTCAGGAAAACAGTTTAAGCGTCAATGATCTGATCTGGCCGTTTTTTGTCTGTGAAGGCAGCAATGTCGCCTCGCCGATTGCCGCAATGCCGGGTGTTCTTCGTTATTCCGTGGATATGGCTGTGCGTCAGGCAGAAAAAGCTGCAAAGCTCGGCATTCCGGCCATTGCACCTTTCCCGAATGAACCGGCGCGGATTAAAACGCAGGACGGCTCCTATATTGGCAATCCTGACAATCTCATCAATTCGGTGACCCGTGCGATTAAAAAGGAAATTCCGGAGATCGGCATTATTACCGATGCTGCGCTCGATCCTTTCACCACAGACGGTCATGACGGCATTTTGCGCGACGGTATTATTCTCAATGATGAATCCGTTGAGATGGTTGTGCGCGGTGCGCTGGCTCAGGCTGAAGCCGGTGCGGATATCATTGCCCCTTCCGATATGATGGACGGCCGTATCGGCGCAATCCGCGATGCGCTGGATGCCAATGGTTTCCAGCATTTGCCGATCATGTCCTATGCCACCAAATTCGCTTCCGCTTTCTACGGTCCTTACCGTGAAGCGATCGGCACGGCAGGTGTGCTGAAAGGCGACAAGAAAACCTATTATCTTGATCCGGCCAATACGGATGAAGCGCTGCGCGAAGCCGAGCAGGATGTGCTGGAAGGCGCGGATATGCTGATGGTCAAACCGGGTCTGCCTTATCTCGACATTATCCAGCGTATCAAAAGCCAGTTTGCCCTGCCGACCTTCGCCTATCAGGTCTCCGGTGAATATGCGATGATCAAAGCGGCCGGTCAGAATGGCTGGATCGACGAAGAGAAAGTCATGCTGGAAAGTCTGCTGGCATTTAAACGTGCCGGTTGCGACGGTATTCTCACTTATTTCGCTCTGGAAGTGGCTGAGAAACTCAAAAACGCCTGATACCGTTTATGTTTTTATAAAAGCGCATTCCGCCATCGGCAGTATGCGCTTTTTTATATGGGATTGCATTAGAGGGCTTACCGGCAGAGGGCTTACCGGCGGGTAATCTTGAAATCAGCACCGTGGCTTCCTATCTCCTTGTTTGTAAGTTTAAAAGGAGAAACCATAAGCCGATGAATGACCGAACAATCAATAATGATATTGTTCTACCGCGTTTTGAAGACCGCCGCCTCTATGAAGGTGTGCGTACCAGACGCGTATTCGCCTTTCTGATCGACTATTTCATTGTGCTTTTGCTGTGTATCCCTGTCGCGATCATCATCGCTTTTCTGGGTATTCTGACGCTGGGTCTGGGCTGGATGCTCTATGGTATCCTGCTGCCGCTGGTGGCGCTGCCTTATGTATATTTTACAGTCGGCGGACGTAATAAAGCCACCACAGGTATGCGAATGATGGGTATTCGCATCGAGCGTATGGACGGCAATCCGGTTGACGGCCTGTTTGCGGTGGTTCACTCGGTTTTGTTCTGGGCTTCCTGCACAGTGCTTACCCCGCTGATCCTGCTGGCAACCCTGTTTCTGGATTATAAACGCGGCGTACACGACATGCTGCTCGGCGCGGTGATTATCCGTACCAATCCGTAACAAGACGACAAACTGAATATGAACAGCGCGGGTATTTCCGCGCTGTTTGCATTACCAGCTTTTTTATCGCCCTTTATGCGCTATGAAATGCGACAAACTAAAGAATCTAGAGCGAGTGCTGTGATCCAATCTGGATGTAAACCGCTCTGGAACGAGTTTTGCGCACCCAATGAGGAGCCTGACGCTCTAAATCACAAAAGCGGGATTTTACATATCTTCGTTTTCAATTATTATTAACCACTCTGCAGGCCTTTAACTGCACAATTACAGACGTGAATTTTACAATTCGTCTTTATTGCGTTTTGACAGGCGAAACATGACACAACATCAACCGCAACCGCAGCAATTTTATCTCACCGCCCCGTCTGAATGTCCTTATCTGGACAATCGCGCAGAGCGGAAGGTTTTTACACATCTGGTTGGCAGTCGTGCGCCGGAACTCAACGATCTGCTGACACAGGCCGGTTTCCGACGTTCGCAAAATATCGCCTATCGCCCCGCCTGTGAAAGCTGCAATGCCTGCGTGTCCGTACGCATTCTCGCCGGTGAATTTCAGATGACGCGCTCCATGCGCCGCATCTGGAAACGCAATCAGGATCTCATTGGTTTTGCCAATAAAGCTGAGCCGAGTTCCGAACAATATTCCCTGTTCCATGATTATCTCAATCACCGTCATCATAATGGCGGTATGTCGGAAATGTCCGTACTTGATTATGCAATGATGGTTGAGGACAGCCATGTGAACACACAGATCATCGAATATCGTATGCGTGGCGCAGACACGATGATTACCGGCAAAGGCGAAGGTCCGCTGATTGCTGCCGCCCTTACCGATGTGATGGGTGACGGCGTGTCGATGGTCTATTCGTTCTTCAATCCGGAGCTGGCTGACCGCTCACTCGGCACCTATATTATTCTCGACCATATTATGCGCTGCAATGCGCTTGGCCTGCCGCATGTTTATTTGGGCTACTGGGTCAACGGCTCCGAAAAGATGCATTATAAAACCCGCTTCAAGCCGCAGGAACATCTCACAACCAATGGCTGGCTGCGCACAGACATTGCAGATTAAATCAAAACACCCGCATGAAAACCATACGGGTGTTTTTATATTAAGCAATAAATTCAATTTGCTAGATGATAAATCTCACAATGAGATTCATATATTTTTGCGCAACATGCTTCAGCTTTTACGCCCTACTTTGTAGGCCATGCCGATTGAAGCAGGCGTAACCGGCGAAAAACCGTATTGCGCATAAAGATGCTGTGCAGGACCATCAGCAATCAGGCTGACATAGGCGCTCTCAGGCGCATATTCATCCAGATAGGCTTTGATCTCAAGCATAATCCGCTTGCCAAGTCCCTGCCCCTGATAGTCAGGCAGAACTGCAATATCGCAAACCTGATAGGTTGTGCCGCCGTCACCAATGACGCGTCCCATGCCGATGATCTGATCACCATCGGCAATCTGCACGGCGAATAATGAATTCTTCAAACCGCGCTCGGCTGCGTCTGTTGTTTTTGCACTGAGGCCGCTGGCAGTGCGCAGATGGCAGTAAGTTTGCACATCCGGAATCTGATGCAGCACCTGATATTTTGATTCAGCAGGCATGGCTAAAGGTTTCTTCCCATTGGTTTATCAGCAATCAGAGCGGCTTCTTCCCTACAAGAAGCCACTCTGCCTGTATTTTACGAAGTGAATTTACCGGTGCGCGGGAAACCCTTCGGCACCATCCGTCCGGCGGAAGCGCGTGCACCCGTCCATTCCAGCAATTCTTCTTTACTGCGTGTGAATGTGCGGTCAGCGGAATCCTGCCATGTCAGCCCCTGTTCGATAGCAAAGCTGCGGATGTCGGACACACCGCCATCTTTGTATTTCTGCAGACGCACACCTTTACCGCGTGCCAGTTCCGGCAGCTCGGACAGCGGGAATACCAGCATTTTGCGGTTTTCACCGACAACAGCCATAGTATCACCGGTCACACGCTGACAGATTTTCATCTCATCCGGCAGTTTCACATTCATGATCTGCTTGCCCTTACGGGTATTGGCTATGACTTCGCTTTCGCTGATCATGAAGCCATAGCCCTCATGGGATGCCAGCAGCAATTTAGCAGATGCATCATGCACAAAAGCGGTCAGAATATCCTGATCATTGTCCATATCGACCATGATGCGGATCGGCTCGCCATGGCCGCGACCACCCGGCAAAGTATTGGCACCGATGGTGAAGAATTTACCGCCGGTCGTTGCCACAACAATCTTGTCCGTGGTTTCGGCGTGGAAAGCCAGATGCAGCTTGTCACCTTCTTTAAAGGACAGGCTGGAGAAATCTGCCAGATGCCCTTTCATGGCGCGCATCCAGCCCTTTTCCGATACCACAATCGTAACAGGCTCACGCTCGATCATTGCCTGATGAATATCTTCCAGATCATGGCTCGGCGCTTCAGCAAATTGCGTGCGGCGCTTACCCAACGGCGTTTCAGGCCCGTAGGTCTCGCGAACCTTTTTGATTTCGCCGCTGATCGCCTTCCACTGCTTGATTTCCGAACCGAGCAATTCTTCAAGCTGCGCTTTTTCAAGTGTCAGCCCGTCAAACTCTTTGCGGATTTCAAATTCTTCCAGCTTGCGCAAGGAACGCAGGCGCATATTGAGGATCGACTCAGCCTGCATGTCTGTCAGGCTAAACGTACGCATCAGTTCCTGTTTCGGCTCATCCTCTTCACGGATGATGCGGATAACCTCATCCAGATTGAGATAGGCAATCAGGTAACCGCCCAGAATTTCGAGCCGCTTTTCAATCTCATTAAGCCGGAATTGTGAACGGCGCTGCAGAACTTCCTTACGATGTTCCAGCCATTCTTTCAGCACACCACCCAGCGAGAGAACATTCGGCACTTTACCATGGGAAAGCACGTTCATATTCAGCGAAATACGGCTTTCAAGCTCAGTGAGCTTGAACAGCGATTCCATTAGCAATTCCGGATCGACGGAGCGGTTCTTCGGCTCCAGTACGATACGGATATCTTCAGCCGATTCATCGCGGATATCATCAAGCAGCGGCAGTTTCTTCGCCAGTAGCAGTTCAGCGATTTTCTCAATCAGGCGTGATTTCTGCACCTGATACGGAATTTCCGTAATCACCACCACCCATGTGCCGCGGCCGAGATCTTCCTTCTCCCATTTCGCACGCACGCGGAATGCGCCGCGGCCTGTGCGATAGGCCTCAAGAATATTCTCTTTTGGCTCAACCAACACACCGCCGGTCGGAAGATCAGGTCCCTGAACAATTTGCACCAGTTCTTCAACCGTTGCCTGCGGATTGCGGATCAGCAGCAGCGCGGCATCACACAGCTCCGCCACATTATGCGGCGGAATATTGGTGGCCATACCCACAGCAATACCGGAGGAGCCGTTTGCGAGAAGGTTAGGAAAAGCACCGGGCAGAACGACCGGCTCTTCATCTTCCTCATTATAAGTCGGACGAAAATCGATAGCGTTTTCTGTAATACCTTCGAGCAGCAGTGATGCCACTTCGGTCATGCGTGCTTCAGTGTAACGCATAGCCGCCGGATTATCACCGTCAATATTACCGAAATTGCCCTGCCCGTCCACCAGCGGATAGCGCACGGCAAAATCCTGCGCCAGTCGCGCCAGCGCATCATAAATAGAAGCATCGCCGTGCGGGTGGAACTTACCCATCACGTCACCGACAATACGCGCGCATTTAGCATAGGCACTGCCCGGATTAAGACGCAGCAGACGCATGGCATGCATGATGCGGCGGTGAACCGGTTTAAGACCGTCGCGCACATCCGGCAGCGCACGATGCATAATCGTGGACAGCGCATAGGCAAGGTAGCGCTCTTCGAGCGCCGATTTCAGATCAACTGTTTCAACGTGATCGTCGCCGCCTGATGGCGGAATCAAATTATTTCCCATGGAATATGGTTAGCAAGCGGCTGATTCTGCGGCAAGTCAAGATGCGTTTACACACAGTGAATAGGCCGGTTTTCCGCATTATTCTCGTTATTTCATCAAAAACACAACGATAATGACAACAGATTTTCGATCATCCTCAAGTGTGACTTGCAGTAAAATAAACGGGCTGTTACGAAAATGACAAAATTGCCATGTTATTAGGCGATGACAGTATTTCGTATGTAATATTTAGGTCAACACTTAAGGAGCCTCTGATGCCGGTTATGAAACCGCTATATACCGCAGCCCGCACTCTTTCCGTTGCTACAGCACTCACTGTGATCTTTGCTGGTTCAGCTTATGCACTGGACGGAAATGATGTCGCCAAGCGTCTGCAGGCTCGCTTTGAAGAACAGGGTACAAAAATCGAGTTCGGCAAAGTCGACACTGATGGTTCAACCGTTACCCTGCGTGACACAAAAATCGACTTCAAATCCGCTGAAATGGGCACTTTCACCGTTGGTGACATTGTTCTGACAGACGTTGCTGAAAACGACAAAGGTGCCTACACCGCGGAAACTGCAACCCTGCAGGATTTCGAAAAAACTGATGACAAGAGCACTTTCGCTCTGAAGGGCATCGAAATCGGCAAACTCTATCTCGCAGCAGATGACGAACAGGATCCTGTTGTCAAAATGCTGTATTATCAAACCATGAAGGCTGACAGCTTCACCATCCACGAAGATGGCGAAGAAATGGTCAACATGAAAGATATTTACGCAACCTCGACCCCTTACACAAAGGGCACTCCGGTTGCGATGAGTTTCGGCATCAAGTCCATTGATCTCGACATCGAGAAAATGGATGCATTGCGCAAAGGTGCAGATGCAAGCGCCGGCAATGATGAAGCTTCGGAAACACCAAATCCGATGATCGATCTCGGCTACAAACAGCTGAGCATGGCTGTGACCTCGACCGGCTCATGGGAACCGGAAAAAGGCGATCTGGCCATCGACAAGATGGAATTTGACGTCAAGGATGTCGGTAAATTCGACACCACCATGAAGCTCGGCGGCTATGATGCAAAATTCATCAAATCCGTACAGCAGGCCAGCGCTGAAATGAGTGCAAATAAGGAAAATTCCGATGCAGCCGGTATGGCAATGCTCGGTCTGATCCAGCAGCTTTCGATCAGCAACATGGCTATCCGCTATGACGATTCATCCCTCACCCCTAAACTGCTCGACTATTATGCCAAGCAGCAGGGTATCTCCAAGGATGACATGGTCAACCAGATCAAAGGCATTGCGCCGATCATGGTTGGTTATCTCGGCCATGCGGATTTCGCCATGCAGGCAACGACTGCCGTCAACACCTATTTTGACGATCCTAAGTCTCTGACAATTGCTGCAAAGCCGGAAGCGCCTGTTTCCTTCGCTCTGATCGCAGCAACTGCAACTGCTGACCCTAAGAAGCTTCTGGACCTGCTGGCTGTTAAACTGACTGCC
>NZ_ANNO01000173.1:0-10329 GCF_000409565.1 Pseudochrobactrum sp. AO18b | reverse complement strand
GTCCGTTAAGACGCGGCGTTTTTAATATTTAACCCTGCTAGAAGATCAGTCTTTTTTGATCGGGTTCACGCGGATATGCAGATCACGCAACTGAGCCGGTGTAACTTCTGCCGGTGCGCCCATCAGCAGATCAACAGCCTGCTGGTTCATCGGGAACAGCGAGATATCGCGCAGATTTTTCGCACCAACGAGCAGCATAACCACACGGTCGATACCGGCAGCCATACCACCATGCGGAGGTGCGCCATACTGGAATGCACGATAGAGGCCGCCGAAGCGATCTTCCACATCCTGCTGGCTCAGGCCAACCAGTTCAAAGGCTTTGACCATAACTTCCGGCAGCTGGTTACGGATCGAACCGGATGCGATTTCAAAACCGTTACAAACCAGATCGTACTGATAGGCTTTGAGCGACAACGGATCCTGCGTTTCCAGTGCTTCCAGACCACCCTGCGGCATGGAGAACGGGTTATGCGCGAAGTCGAGCTTCTTATTGTCTTCGTCCCACTCATAGAACGGGAAGTCGATGATCCAGGCCAGTTCAAAACGATCACGGTCGGTGAGGTTCAGCTCATCACCGGCACGGTTACGGGCATCACCGGCAAATTTGTAGAATTTCGACGGCAGACCAGCCACGAAGAAACAGGCATCGCCATCTTCCAGACCCATCTGGGTACGGATCGCTTCAACGCGTTCTTCACCGATATTCTTGGCAATCGGGCCTGCGCCTTCAAGCTTGTCGCCTTCTTTACGCCAGAAGATATAGCCGAGACCCGGCTGACCTTCACCCTGCGCCCATGAGTTCATGCGGTCACAGAAAGCGCGCGAACCACCGGTCTTCGCAGGGATAGCCCATACTTCAACCTTAGGATCATTCGCGATCATGTTTGCGAATACTTTGAAACCGGAACCGGCAAAGTGACCGGTCACGGCCTGCATTTCAATCGGGTTACGCAGATCAGGCTTATCCGAACCATAGGTGCGGATCGCATCATCATAAGCGATACGACGGAACTGCTGGGTTACCGGTTTGCCTTCAGCAAATTCTTCGAAAATGCCACGCATAACCGGTTCCATTGTCTCCCAGACTTCTTCCTGAGTGACAAAGCTCATTTCGAGGTCGAGCTGGTAGAATTCGCCCGGCAGACGATCTGCACGCGGATCTTCATCGCGGAAGCAAGGTGCAATCTGGAAATAGCGGTCGAAACCGGCCACCATCAGCAGCTGCTTATACTGCTGCGGTGCCTGTGGCAGCGCATAGAACTGACCTTCGTGAATACGGCTCGGCACGAGGAAGTCGCGCGCGCCTTCAGGCGAAGAAGCGGTCAGGATCGGTGTAGTGAATTCGTTGAAGCCGATCTCGTTCATATGACGGCGCATCGAAGAAATAATCTTGGTGCGCTTCATAATATTTTTGTGCAGCGTGTCGCGGCGCAGATCGAGGAAGCGGTATTTCAGACGGATATCTTCCGGATAATCCGGCTCACCGAAAACCGGCAGAGGCAGTTCTTTGGCAGCGGCCAGAACTTCGATCTCTTTGGCAACGATTTCGATTTCACCGGTAGGCAAATTCGGATTTACAGCCTCATCAGCACGGGCGGTTACTTCACCGTCAACGCGGATCACCCATTCACCGCGAACGGTTTCAGCAACTTTAAATGCCGGGCTTTCCGGATCAGCAACGATCTGGGTCAAACCATAGTGGTCGCGAATATCGATAAAGAGAATACCGCCGTGATCGCGGACACGATGAACCCAGCCGGAAAGACGAACTGTCTGGCCGACATCCGACTTGCGGAGGGCTTCGCAGGTATGGCTGCGGTAACGATGCATGTTTTCTGCCTTCAGAAGAGTGGTAAGAAACGTAAAATCGCAGATGAAAATCTGATTTTTATGTTGTCGGACAAGCGCATTTTGGCCGCAAAAAGTCAAGTGTCAGACACTTCTACAGCCAAATTGATTCATTTTGAATGTTCTATAACCGCTCTTGTCCGTGAGCAACAGACAGCAGCCCCTTTAGAATTGCAGTAAAGTCACAACATATGTGATTTTTAAGCTTACGCCCCCGCGACAAAGCTATTGCGATTGTTTATAGAAAAATCATGGAACTCATTACGACAACACAGGGTCTTGAACAGGCCGTTTCACAGCTTTCAAAATCTGATTTTGTCACTGTGGATACCGAATTCATTCGTGAAACCACTTTCTGGCCGGAACTTTGCCTGATCCAGATGGCATCGCCGGACACAACGGCGTTGGTGGATGCACTGGCACCGGGCATTGATCTCAGCTCTTTCTTCGCCCTAATGGCGGATAAATCTGTCGTCAAAGTGTTTCACGCAGCGCGACAGGATATCGAAATCGTTTTCCACCTCGGAAATCTGATCCCTGAGCCGGTATTTGATACACAGGTCGCGGCGATGGTTTGCGGTTTTGGTGATGCCATTTCCTATGACCAGCTGGTTGCCCGTATCACCGGCGTAAATCTGGACAAGTCATCCCGCTTTACCGACTGGCGCCGCCGTCCGCTGAGCGACAAACAGCTGGATTACGCACTGGCCGATGTGACCCATCTGCGCGATGTCTATCTCTATTTGCAGGATCGCCTGACCAAAGAAGGCCGCAATGACTGGGTGAGCGAAGAAATCCGCATTCTTACCGCCCGCGAGACCTATGACATGCATCCTGACGATGCGTGGAAGCGTCTGAAAATCCGTCTGCGTAAGCCTGCCGAACTGGCAGTCATGCAGAAGGTTGCGGCATGGCGTGAACGTGCAGCACGTGAACGCAATGTTCCGCGTGGACGTGTAATCAAAGACGATACGATTCAGGAAATCGCCCAGCAGCAGCCGCGCGATGCGGAAGCGCTGTCGCGTCTGCGCACTATTCCGAAAGGCTGGGAGCGCTCCTCTCATGCGCAAGGTTTGGTTGAAGCGATCAATGAAGCCCTGAGCATTCCGAAAGAGGATATGCCACGCCTGCCGAAGCAATATAATGCGCCGGAAGGTACCGGTGCGGCCTCTGACGTGCTGAAACTGCTGCTTAAGATCATCACCGAAGATCACGGTGTAGCACCGAAAGTTGTCGCCTCTTCCGATGATATTGATCAGATTGCTGCCAAGGGTAATGCAGCGGATGTACCGGCTCTGAAGGGCTGGCGTCGTGAGCTTTTCGGTGAAAAAGCCCTGCAAATGATTGAAGGCAAAATCGGCATCAAGTTTGAAAATCGCAAGATCAAAGCAGTTCCGCTGGATTGAGCATGAGCGACAAGATCAAAGTCAGCGTTTTTCTGGGCATCAGTCTGGACGGGTATATTGCCGGTCCGGACAATGATCTGTCGTGGCTGTCCGTGGTCGAAACGGATCCGCCTGAAGATACTGGCTATAATGCCTTGATGGCTGATATTGATGTGCTGGTTATGGGGCGCAATACCTATGACACAGTACTGACATTCGGCTTCTGGCCTTATGAGGGCAAGCAGGTTGTTGTACTGACCAGCCGCCCACTCACCCCGCTTTATGGCGAAACCAGCTTCAACGGCACACTCAGCGATCTGCTGCCGGAGCTGTTCGCGCGCGGTCTCCAGCATATTTATCTTGATGGCGGCAATGTTGTGCGCCAAGGTCTGCAGCAGCAGCTGGTTGATGAACTGACTCTAAGCTGGGTACCGGCCACAATCGGCAAAGGTGTGCGACTGTTTGAAGGTGATATGTCCATGAACCAATGGAAACTCACCAGCCATCAGGCTTTTCCAAGCGGATTGCTGCAAGGTCGCTATACATTCAACAAAACAATGTAAAAAAAGCCGGACTTGATGATCCGGCTTTTTATTATTTCATGCTGCAATGCAATATTTTAGCTTCATTCAACCGCAAAACGAAGCGCCTTGCCGGTTACCTTAGCCAGAACATTCAGCCGGTTATCCAGTCGCTCTGATACCAGATCACGATAGGCCTCTGGCACCACCAGCGCCAGAACATCGCCTTCCTGCCGCCATTTAAGCTGCGGGATTACGCCAGGCATTGAGGCAGAGAACAAATAAACCACACGCAGCAATGCACCCAGAACCCGCGCCCGCTCGCGCAGACGCGGCGTTGCAATACGGATAATCTCCGGCGCGGCATCATCATCCATCACGCCTTCATGGCGATAATAATTGGCCAGCGCCATATAAGCGCGCCCCGGATGATCAATCCCGATGAACGAGCCATGGGCAATAATATTCAGCGCCTGCGGGCCGCGATAATCGGGATGTGCACGCCAGCTGATATCGGCCAGCAGACAGGCCGCACGGCGATAACGATATTCATCCTCGGTCTCGTCATAGCCGAGTTGCTCAAAGGCATAGCCCGTCCAGTCCGCCAGCTCATGGGCATGACGCGGGGAGCGCGAACGCAGCACCGCCTGCTCTTCAGCAGCGGAAAGCAGAGGATCGAGTTTCTGCTCTTTTTTAGCGAGCAAGGAGAACAGATAGCCTTCACGCACGCCCATTGCCGAGAATACAATTTGTGCCGGCTGCATGCGTTTAACAACTTCCATCAGCACTGTCGCACCATAGGACAACAGCTGACGGCGGTTTTTGGATACGGCCTCAATGCCGCGCATATGATCAATATCAAACCGCGCAACACGATAGAGGAAGTGATAGGCATCTTCCGGATCCATCGCATAGCCATGCATGACATGCAGCGGATAATGTTTGGCACTCATATGCAGCTTGGCAAGATTTCGCCATGTACCGCCCACCGCATAGAATGTGCGGCCTTTACCCTCTTTCAGAAACTCGACATCGCCGACATATTTGCGGGTGATTTTCGCAGCTTCCGTAATTTTTCCACCGGACAAATCCTGCAGGCGCAAACCGCCAAGCGGCAATGTAATGCCACTGCCGATCGCCTTGTCAGGATTATCGCCATGCACATCAACCAGTTCGAGACTGCCGCCACCAAGGTCACCGGCGATACCGTCCGGATGATGAAAACCGGAAATAATACCAAGCGCCGAATAATAGGCCTCTTCGCGGCCAGAGAGAATCTGGATATTTTCACCCAGAATTTCTTCCGCCCGTGCAATGAAATCCGGCCCGTTTTCCGCTTCACGCGCAGCCGCTGTGGCAATTGTATAGATTTTTGTTGCACCGGCCTGCTTGGCAAGTGCACGAAAACGCCGCAGTGCCTCAAGCGCACTGGCGACCGATTTATCATTCAGACGTCCGGTTTGTGCCAGTCCTTTACCCAGACCGCTCAGAATTTTCTCGTTAAAGAAAATTGTCGGAGAACGCACAATACCTTCATAGATAACCATACGCACGGAGTTGGAACCGATATCAATAACTGCGACCGGTTCCAGACCTTTCAAACGGCCCTGTGCCAGAGACAAAGTCATGCGTTACGGTTTCGCTCTGCGCGAACGCGGTTGTGACGCGCAATCAAACGCGGTGCTGACGATTTCAGAGACTTGCCGCGACCGGACAGGCTGGGATTGGTCATGAAATATTCCTGAGCGTTAAAAGCTTCTTCCCCGTCCACGGGTTTAATCCGCTTGGAGGTTCCGTCTGAAAGTACCTCAAAGCTTTGTTGATTATCGTAGAGATTTGCAAGCATAATCTGCGATAAAATCTGTTGATGCACGGTCACATTTGTAACAGGCACCAGCGTTTCCACGCGGCGGTCAAGGTTTCGCGGCATCATATCTGCCGAGCTTATATAGACAATTGCCTCTTTGGACGGCAAATCCTGCCCGTTACCGAAACAGAAAATACGTGAATGCTCAAGAAAACGACCAACAATGGACTTCGCGCGGATATTGTCTGACAGACCCGGAACCTGCGGACGCAGACAGCAAATGCCGCGGACCACCAGATCAATCTGCACTCCTGCACTGCTGGCTTTATAGAGCGCATCAATAATCTGCGGATCAACCAGCGAATTCATTTTCATCCAGATCGCCGCCGGACGACCCGCTTTCGCATGTTCAATCTCATTTTCAATATGTTTCAGAATCCGGCGGCGCAACGTAAAAGGCGAGATAGCCAGTTTCATAACATCTGCCGGTTGCGCATAACCGGTAATGAAATTGAAAATATGCGCCACATCGCGTGCCGTATCGGCATCAGAAGTGAAAAAAGACAGGTCGGTGTAAATCTTCGCGGTGATCGGGTGATAGTTACCCGTGCCAAGATGTACATAAGAACGCAGTTTTTCATCCTCACGGCGCACGACGAGCGACATTTTCGCGTGCGTTTTCAGCTCGATAAAGCCGAAGACCACCTGCACGCCCGCACGTTCCAGATCGCGTGCCCAGCGGATATTCGCTTCCTCGTCAAAGCGTGCTTTCAGCTCCACCAGCGCGGTCACCGACTTGCCGGCCTCAGCCGCATCAATCAGCGCACGCACAATCGGCGAATTATTTGAAGTGCGGTAGAGCGTCTGCTTGATGGCCAGCACATTCGGATCAAGTGCTGCTTGGCGCAGAAACTGCACCACAACATCAAAAGACTCATAAGGATGATGAACGACAATATCCTTCTCGCGGATTGCCGCTAAACAATCGCCGCCATGCTCACGGATGCGCTCGGGAAAACGCGGATTATAGGGGGTGAATTTCAGATCATCGCGCGGAATAGCAACAATTTCTGAAATCATATTCAGCGCCAGCAGACCCGGAAGAATACTCACACGGCTCTCGGAAACACCAAGCTCCATGGTCATGAACACCCGCAGCGCTTCCGGTATATCACTGTCGAACTCAATACTGATAACCCGTCCGCGACGACGACGCTTCAGCGCGGTTTCGAAATGACGAACCAGATCTTCGGCATCTTCTTCCACTTCAATATCGCTGTCACGAATGATGCGGAATGTACCGGCACCGCGCACTTCATAGCCCGGAAACAGACGCTCAATAAACAGACTCACCACATCTTCAAGCGTGATAAAGCGATAAATACCCGCCTCGGACGGTATCTGCACAAAACGGCTGAGTGCCACCGGCAGGCGCAACAGCGCCACCATCGGGTGCTTGTCGGTTATGCGCGACAATTGCAGCGCCATCGAGAAGCCGAGATTCGGAATGAACGGAAACGGATGCGCCGGATCAAGCGACAGAGGTGTGAGAACCGGAAAGATCGTATCCAGAAAATGATGTTCAAGCCATTTCTTGTCGTGTTTTTTCAGGCGGTCAGAACGGATGATCTCAATATTTTCCTGAGCCAGTTCCTGACGCAGCATTTGCAGCGTTTCCTGCTGCGCAACCTGCAAAGTGGCAACTTCTGCCAGCACAAAATCAAGCTGCTCCTGCGGTGTACGGCCATCGGCTGAACGTGTGGCCACACCTGCCCGCACCTGCCCTGCAAGACCGGCAATACGCACCATGAAAAATTCATCAAGATTGGCCGCCGAAATCGACAGGAAGCGCAACCGCTCCAGCAGCGGCTGATGTTTGTTCACAGCCTCTGCCAATACGCGCTTATTGAACTGCAACCATGAAAACTCACGATTGACAAAACGCTCCGGACTTTCAGACAGGTTCCGCACAGCATCATCGGCAGACATATCTGAAACAGCAATAATATCTGTCTTGGCCATTAATGCCGGCATATTACCCACAGGTTCAGCCTCTTTAACCGATCCATGATTTTTTTTATGCGACACGTTAACAATCCCTCTGAAATCGCCGGCACTCAGAAATTACCGGAAAGACCGGACGATATTCGATCCTCTGAACAGTGCTCCTGTTAAGGTTCGTTTATGCATTCTGTATGACAAATTCTTAACAAAGCGGAGATTACAGCAGAAACTATAAAAAACACTTCCGCTCCTGCATTATTCGCGATACATCAGAGCCAAATTATGCGTCCGAGCGCTGCCGGCATCAAGGTTCCGCCTGCTGTCTCTCTCACGCTTTGTTGTTACCGCATTGATGTGGCGAGTGATTCCGCTCAAAGCATAAATGCTTTAAGGTGATACCATCACTGGAGTCGTCATATGTCAGATCATATCATCCCTCATTTTCAGAACGATGCCGGCCACAATGCCATCAGCATCGGCGTTAAAGAATTCATGTGCGTCGGCGCCAATCCGCCATTCGACCATCCGCATGTGTTTCTCGATATGGGCGATGAGGAAGAAGTTGTCTGCCCTTATTGCTCGACCCTTTATCGTCACGATGCATCCCTGAGCGCAGATCAGACTGTGCCTGCCGGCTGCACCTTCAACGATCCTCAGGTTGCTGCTGCAGAATAATCCTGCCTGCCTCCGTGAAAATGCGCCCCGTTTTTCACCTTCAGAGCAGTTGTTATTTTCTTTCAGACTGCTCTGACAACACGCTTCAGTTTCTGTAGATGCCGTTGTGCAAGGATAAGAGCGGGATAAAATTTTCGCTCAGATATTTCCGGCATCTGCCTCAACGGCTGTGAGGGCAACCATGCAAAACCAGAATAATCAGCGTATTCTTATTTCCGGTGCCGGACTTGCCGGTATGACCACGGCTCTGGCTCTGGCAGAGCGGGGTTTTTCCGTGCTGATGATGGAAAAGGCACCGGCACTTTCCGAAGTCGGAGCCGGTTTGCAGCTGGCACCCAATGCCACGCGGCTTCTTGCCCGTCTGGGCATTATGGAAGACCTGCTGCCCCATGCCGTCAGCCCTGATGCGCTCTATCTGATGGACGGTGTGAAAGCACAACCGCTTATCCGTATGGAACTTGGGAGCCAGGCAGAACAACGCTGGAATGCACCTTATATTACCTGTCATCGTGCGGATTTGCAGGCAGTTCTGCTCAAGGCCGTGCGTGCGCATCCGCAGATTACTTTGCATCTCGGCGCTAATGTGCTGTCCCACCACATTTCAGAAGACAAGGTAACGATCCGCGTTGATCTCAACGATCAGATTACCGACTATAGCGGACAGTTGCTGCTTGGTTGCGACGGTGTGTGGTCAGCGCAGCGTGCCGGACTTGTGGCAAATAATGCGGCTACGCAAAATGACAGCCGCGCCCGATTTACAGATCATATTGCATGGCGCACCACCCTGCCCGCTGAAAAGCTGCCGCAGAGTTTTCTTGATAGCCTCAAAGATACACTCAGTGTTTCTGCATGGCTTGGTCAGGGCGCGCATTTGATTGCCTATCCGATTAAAAACGGTAAAGCCTTTAATTTTGTTGCTATCACCGATGGTGAAGATATCGGCACAAGCTGGGATATGAAAGGCGACAGCGCCGCTCTGATCCGCAGTTTTTCAGGCTGGTCTCAGGCTGTCAGCGATGTCATCAAAGCCGCACCGCAATGGACATTCTGGCCGATGTTTGAAATGCCGGAGCCAAAGCTGGTGATTGATAAGCGCCTTGTGCTGCTTGGCGATGCTTCTCATGCGATGACACCATTTGCGGCACAGGGTGCAGCAATGGCTATTGAAGATGCGGCCTCGCTCGCAGCACATCTCTCACCGGAGCAAAGCGACCATAGTGCAGCCCTCGCCGCCTTTGAAAAACAAAGACTGGCGCGCATTGCCAAAGTTGCCCGCCGCGGCAAGCTCAACCGTTTTGCCTATCACGCCAGCGGCCCTGTGGCTCTTGGCCGTAACATGCTGTTTAAAATACGCAAACCGGAAGATTTTCTGCGCGATCTGGACTGGCTTTACCAATATGATGCGGCTGACATTACATCCTGAACCGCATCATGTTTTTCAGGCTCTGTCCCGTTGTTCAAACGCTCATGTTGCGATCAGAACGGGACAGGGAATAGTTTAGTCTTTTGCCATGGCCTGCTTTGCAGCTTCCATGTCCATCCACATCACTTCCCAGATATGGCCGTCCAGATCTTCAAAACTGCGGCCATACATAAAGCCATAATCCTGCACAGCTGACGGATCAGCCTTGCCACCGGCAGAAGCAGCTTTGCTGATTAGCTGGTCTACCTCCTGCTTGTCCGATGCTGAAACACAAACCAGCACCTCGCTGACAGTATGTGCATCGGCAATGTTTTTGGGTGTGAACTGGCGGAATTTATCATGGGTTATCAGCATGACGTGAATAACGTCCGATAAAACCATGCAGGCTGCGGTTTCATCGCAGAACATATCATTCTTCCGCGCTCCGATTGCCTCATAGAAACTGATCGACTTATCGAGATCACGTACGGGAAAGTTCACAAATATCAGTCTGCTCATTATAATTTCCTCCTCAGAATATTTGGCAGGACTGTTTAACTTCTGCGCTAGAGCGGTTTAAGTCCAGATTGGATCACAGTGCTCGCTCTAGATTCTTTATTTTGCCGCATTATCACGGGCGTCAAGTTGATCCAACTTGACTGTGAAATGCTCTAGAGCGGTTCC
>NZ_ANNO01000172.1:0-38811 GCF_000409565.1 Pseudochrobactrum sp. AO18b | reverse complement strand
TCAGTAAAACCGCTCTAATTCTTTGTTTTACGCGTATCCCGAAAACCGCTTCGCACTTTTCGGGATACGCTCTAGTGGCAGCATATTACATCAAATCAGACAGATTGAGACAGGAGCCAAATTTGATAATTTATCGCACGGCCAAATCCTTCGACGCTGCAAAACTGGCAGCTTTATCTATCGAAGTCTGGCTGCATACCTATGCCAAGGCAGGTATCAGCACTGTTTTTGCTGAATATGTGCTGCAGCGTTTTACGCCGCAATATTTTGAACAGATGATCGCGGATAACGCAAAACAGATCATTGTCGCGGAACAGGATGATCATCTGCTCGGCTATATTGCCATTGATTATCATGCCGCACTGCCCGAAAGCCTGCATGCGCTGACAACAGCCGCAGAGATCAGCACACTTTATTTCAGAGCCCGTCATGCCGGATGCGGGATCGGCTCTGCCCTCATGCAACAGGCACGTGAAGCGGTAAAAGCACAAGATATCGACCATATCTGGCTTTCGGTCTTGCATGATAACCACCCTGCATTACACTTCTACAGGCAACAGGGTTTCCAAAGGCAGGGTTCAATCTGGTTTGAACTTCCCGGTGAGCGCCATGAAAATTACGTGCTGATACAACCGACTTTGCCTGCCTGAACTACAGGAGAAAACAATGCCGATACTCGGACTGGATCATATTCAGCTTGCAATGCCCGCCGGTGGTGAGGACAAAGCCCGAGCCTTTTATACAGGCCTGTTAGGCATGACGGAGGTTCCCAAACCCGACAATCTGGTAAAACGCGGTGGCTGCTGGTTTGAGTTGCATGATCTCAAAGTTCATCTCGGCGTTGAGCGCGGCTTTGCCCCTGCGCAAAAAGCGCATCCGGCTTTTCTGGTTGATGACTTGTCCGCATTTTTAGCAACACTCGCAGAACATCAGATTGAATCGACAGAGGATGAACCGCTGGCCGGTTATCTTCGTGCCTATATCAATGATCCGTTCGGCAATCGTATCGAGCTGATGCAGAAATTATAAAAACTATACCTGATGAAACATCAGGCAGGAGGAGCCTCTGACAAAGCCCTGTTTTTCATAAAACGGAACCAACCGTTCAGGGCAATAGAGTTCAAAACTCTGAACTTTTTGCAGATCAGGGTGCCGGATGATGCGTGAAACAATTTCCTGTCCAAGTCCCTGCCCGCGCGTGGATTCATCCACAATCACATCAAAAATCAATGCTTTAAAAGTATAATCCGTCAGCACACGGGCAAAACCAATGACGCGATCCTGCATATCACAACAGGCGATAATCAGATCGCAATGCATAAGCATTTTGATAGCATCCTCATAAGAGCGGCTCTGCGTCCACCATTCCTTAATGTAGAGTTCAAAGAAACTCTGATGGTGTTTTTGCTCCAGCTGGTTCAGCCATTGATATTGCATTTTTTCTCCCATCGCTGCCTGTATAGTTTTAATATGAATTTTATAGGCATACTTTATAGTCACGGCAAAACACCGGAGAACATCTTATGAGCAATGTCCAGTTTGAGCAGGTTTGCCCTATTTTCAGAATTTTTGACATTGAGAAAGCCAGAGAATTTTATCTCGACTATCTGGGTTTTCAATGTGACTGGGAACATCGCTTTGCTGAGAATATGCCGCTCTATATGCAGGTTTCGCGCGGCAATCTGGTGTTGCACCTCAGCGAACATCACGGTGATGGCAGCCCCGGTGCTAATATTTTCGTGCGTATGCAGGGTGTTGATAGCCTGCATAAGGAAATCAGCAGTCGTAAATACCGTTTCCTGCGCCCCGGCATAGAAAATGAACCATGGGGCCGGGTTCTGGCTGTGATTGATCCTTTCGGCAATCGTATCCAGTTCTGCGAAGGTCCGCATGGCGAATAGATAATAAAAAACACCCGCAATTTGCACTGCGGGTGTTTTAATATGTTTCTGAAAATTAATGCAGAATCTGGCTGAGGAACAGCTTGGTGCGCTCATGCTGCGGATTGTCAAAGAATTCGGATGGTGAATTCTGCTCAACAATCTGTCCCTGATCCATAAAGATCACGCGGTTGGCGACCTGACGCGCAAAGCCCATTTCGTGGGTTACGCAGATCATGGTCATGCCTTCTTCAGCGAGGCTGACCATGGTGTCCAGCACTTCCTTGACCATTTCAGGATCAAGCGCAGAGGTCGGCTCATCGAACAGCATAATACGCGGCTTCATGCAGAGTGAGCGGGCAATCGCCACGCGCTGCTGCTGACCACCGGAAAGCTGACCCGGATATTTATTTGCCTGCTCCGGAATCTTAACGCGTTCCAGATAATGCATCGCAATTTCTTCTGCCTGTTTTTTCGGCATTTTGCGCACCCAGATCGGCGCAAGCGTGCAATTCTCAAGAATTGTCAGATGCGGAAACAGGTTGAAATGCTGGAAAACCATGCCGACCTCGCGACGCACTTCATCGATCTTTTTCAGGTCATTGGTCAGCTCTTTGCCGTCCACAATGATCTGGCCTTTCTGATGTTCTTCAAGGCGGTTAATGCAACGGATCATCGTTGATTTACCGGAACCGGAAGGTCCTGCCACGACAATACGCTCCCCGCGCATTACCCGCAGATTAACATCGCGAAGCACATGGAATTCACCATACCACTTATGCATTCCGACAATATCGACTGCGACATCGGTTTTGGATATTTCCATAATTGCTCCCGTTTCTTCCATCGTCGGCTTCAGCAAAGCGCCCGATTGCATGCTCATTCTTTATTCCCTCACTGACCATCCGCAGCAATAATGCTGATGGTATTCCCGATTGAATGGTTTCATCCGTCTGAATGAAAACATTTCTGTTCTTTGGCAGCTTTGAGCGAAAAACCAACTCCCGGTTTTCCGCAGCCGCTTACCGATGGCTCGTATCCAGCCTTCTCTCCATATATAGCGAATAACGCGACATACAGAAACAGAAAATCCAGAATACAAATCCGGCAAAAACAAGACCCGTTGCCGGTGTCTGCGGTGTTGCCCAAGTGGCATCCGAAAAATTCTGCCTGACGATTCCAAGCAGGTCGAACATACCGATAATGTAAACAAGACTTGTGTCTTTGAACAAGCCGATAAACGTGTTCACAATACCCGGCAAAGCAAGTTTCAGCGTTTGCGGCAGGATAATGAACAGAGTTTTCTGCCAATAGCTCAAGCCCAGCGAATCCGCGCCTTCATATTGCCCTGACGGAATCGCCTGCAAGCCGCCGCGAATGACTTCAGCCATATAGGCGGAAGCGAATAAGGACACGCCGACCAGCGCACGCAAAAACTTATCAAAGCTGGTGCCCGGCGGCATAAACAGCGGCAGCATGACGCTGGCCATGAACAGCAATGCCACCAGCGGCACACCGCGGATAACCTCAATGAAGATCACACACAGTGCCTTGATAACCGGCATATTGGAACGCCGCCCCAAAGCCAGCAAAATACCCATCGGCAGCGATACGGTAATCCCCACCACGGACAGGATCAGCGTGACCAGCAGACCGCCCCAGAGCGAGGTTTCAACATAACGCAGACCGAATGAACCGCCAACCAGCAGGAAATAGGTGAAAACCGGAAAAACAAGGAACAACAGAACTGCGTTCAGCATTTTATGCGGCAGCTTGCCGATCAGCATCGGCACCAGCAAAATCACGAAAACCAGCGCCACGAGTTTCACACGCCAGCGTTCATCAACCGGATAGCGCCCGTAGAGAAATTGCTGGAGCTTTGCATCGACAAAAGCCCAGCAGGCACCCGACCAGCCATCCGGCTGCAAGCCACCCTGCACCGTTGTGGTACAGAATGTGCGGTCAGTCCCCGCCCAGACAGCATTGACAAACAGCCAGTTTATCAACCCCGGCAGAAACCAGACAATCAGCGAAATACCCATGATTGTCAGAACGGTATCTTTAAGGCTCGAAAACAGGTTTTCTTTCGTCCATGAAGCAATGCCTTTCTGACTGGCAGGTGCCGGCATCGGATCAACCATTTGCGAGCGTACATATTGTAAGTCTGAATTTGTCATCTTACCGCTCCACCAATGCCATTTTCGCGTTAAACCAGTTCATGAATGCAGAGGTAATGAGGCTGATGCCGAGGTAAACCGCCATCCAGATCGCCACAACTTCTACCGCCTGCCCTGTCTGGTTAAGCACCGTACCGCCGACAGCCATCAAATCCGGATAGCCGATAGCAATCGCCAGAGACGAGTTTTTCGTCAGATTGAGATATTGGCTCGATAAAGGCGGAATGATAATCCGCATCGCCTGCGGCACGACAACAAGGCGCATCGCCTGCGGTCTGCGCAAGCCCAAAGCTGCCGCAGCCTCTGACTGGCCTTTGCTAACCCCTTTGATACCGCCGCGTACCGTCTCCGCGATGAAGGATGCGGTATAGAATGACAGGGCCAGATAAAGTGCCAGAAACTCAGGCTTCACCTGTGTACCGCCGGTCAGATTGAATGAGCCAAGTTTCGGAATATCAAAGCTGACAGGCATTCCCGTGATGAAAAATGCGAGCGCCGGCAAACCGATAATTAGTGCCAAAGCAACACGCCAGAACGGAAAAATCTGCCCCGTTTTTGCCTGACGCAAACGTGCCCAGCGATGAATGACAAAGGCTGCAATAACAGCGGCAACGAAAGCCGCGAATATAAGCCATGCATTCTCGCCCCAGATTATGGACGGAAAGAAAAAACCGCGCTTGTTCAGATAAGTATCAAACGGCAAAGCATAGCTGCCGCGCACTTCCGGCAGAACCGACATTACGCCGAAATACCAGAAGAAAATCACGAGCAATGGCGGGATATTACGGAAAGTCTCGACATAAATGGTACAGATTTTGGCGATCAGCCAGTTTCCCGAGAGACGCCCGATACCAACCAGAAATCCGATAACCGAGGCTGTAATGATGCCCAGTACAGCAACATAGAGCGTATTCAAAAGACCGACCACAAAGGCCCGTGCATAGTTAGAATCCGCATCATAACTAATCAGCGACTGGCTGACGTCGAAACCTGCGCGACTTTTCAGAAAGTCAAAACCGGATGCAATGTTCAGCCTCTGCAAATTTGCGGCTGTATTTCCTATTATCCAATAAATCAAAGCAAAAACTGAAATAAAAACAACCGCCTGATAAAATAATCCGCGCATTTTCGGATTATTCAGGAGGGAAACTTGTGTTTCCTGTCGCTTGCCGGTTACGGCGCTTTGATCTGCCATGCGCACCTCATGCTCTGCTGTCAGATATTTGACCAGATATTTGAAAAGCCCCCTGCGCCTTTTCACCTATAGCCGGATTATCAAATTATAAATTTCAGACAGGGATTTCGGCCATATCGGCAGGTACCTTAAATAGCGGTACAATCTTTCAGCTATCTTTTGTTTTTATTGCACGTCAAAAAGCGTTTCATGCTCAAGCTATTTGCTTATACGCGTATCTGACCCGAAAACCGATCCCCGCTTTTCGGATACGCTCCGGACGGCACAAAATTACAATGTTTCAATTATATTTCAGGTACAGAAAGCTATCCTGCACCACATGATGTGGTGCAGGTGCTTATTCTGATTATACGCCGATATTAGCGGATTGGTATACCATATTGCAGACCACCTTTGGTCCACAGCGCATTAATACCGCGGGCAATTTTCAGCGGGCTTGTTGTGCCGATATTGCGTTCAAAAATCTCGCCGTAATTGCCGACATTTTTAACAATCTTCACAACCCAGTCATTATCAAGACCCAGATCGACGCCGATCTTGGTTTCAGCTTCTGTTCCGAGAAGACGTTTGATTTCAGGTGAATCAGACTTCATCATCTCTTCAACATTAGCCTGTGTAATACCGGCTTCTTCCGCATTCAGAAGTGCGTTATGAACCCAGCGCGCCACATCGGCCCATTGTGCATCGCCCTGACGGACAACAATACCGAACGGCTCTTTGGAGATGATTTCCGGAAGAACGACGTGATCGTCAGGGTTGGAAAGCGCCAGACGCACACCGTAAAGGCTGGACTGATCCGTTGTGTAAGCATCGCAACGGCCGCTGTCATAAGCAGCATTGGCCTCTTCGATTTTCTCAAAGACGACCGGATTATATTCCATTTTATTGGCCTTGAAATAATCGGCCATGTTCATTTCAGTTGTTGTACCTGCCTGAACGCAAATTGATGCGCCGGACAGCTGCAATGCTGATTTAATATCCGGAAGTTTCTTACTGTTGACCATAAAGCCCTGGCCATCATAGTAATTCACACCGGCAAATTCCAAGCCGAGAGATGTATCACGGCTGATTGTCCAGGTTGTGTTGCGGATAAGAATGTCGATTTCACCGGATTGCAGCGCAGTAAAGCGCTCCTTGGCATTCAGCGGTGTAAATTTAGCCTTGGTTTTGTCCCCGAAAATAGCCGATGCCACAGCACGGCAATAGTCAACATCGAAACCAGACCATTCCCCCTTATCATTCGGGGCGGCAAAACCCGGCAGACCCGTATTGGTGCCGCATTGTACAAAGCCTTTTTTCTTCACATCATCCAATGTGCCGGCAATTGCTGCAGAGGTTGTAACGGTCAAAGCAGCCACGCCGGCCAATTTGAGTAAAGTTGACTTTTTCATATGATGCTCACCCTCATTATCGTTAAACTTATTATCAGCATTCAAAAATCAATTTCGGCATTCTGTCATATCCGGCAAAATCTGAACCGGATCTGCTTTTCGTTTTGACAGCCTGATATCCGGCTTTAACCGGTTTAGTTCAGCCTGTAATCCGCAAGACGGAAACGGGATGCGTCTAAAACTGTGTCTATCGAAAGCTATTATTTTCGACAGGTCAAGGGTCCAAACACGGAAAATTGTTCAGTCCGCTCCTCGAACACAGCTTGCCCTGCCTCAAAAACCTTAACTTAAGCGCCTTGCAGCTTGATTCTTCTGCTGATTATATTTTTCAGTTCAGGAAATAGCTGCCCTTCCCCGAGACGGAACAGCAGACCCGATTGCACCAGAAACCGCGCCAGAATCAAGGTGGTAACCGTGCCGATAGCAAAGCCGGTCACCACATCACTCGGATAATGCGCCTGAACGAAAACACGGCTTGAAGCAATCATCGCCAGACCTGCATAGGCAAAGAACCGGTAACGCGGAAACCACAGCGCCAGCAGCGTCGCCAGCACAGCTGCCGTGCAGGCATGACCGGACGGAAAACTGACATAAGCATGGCTGAAATCAAACGGCTTGAAACCAAAAGGCCCTGCACTATCAATAAGAAACGGGCGCGGTCTGCCGACAAAATATTTGAGAATATTCACGATCAGTCCGGCACCCAGAATCGCAGAAATACCGAACAGGCTCTGACCGGCAATCGTGCCCAGACGATTATAATTTTGCAGAAGTTCAGGAATTTTAAGGCCATAGCCTTCCTGCCCGCGCAACCTGTGCCGTCTCACCAGACAGACCGCAATAATGACGGTGAATAATGCAACATAGGGAGCGGCCAATACGAGATTCGTCAGCGATTTCAGAATCTCTACAGGCAACCACTGCACGGAAACGGCAAGGCGGGACAAATCCCCGTCAAAAGGTAAAAGCAGCCCCGCACCCGCAATCATAACCAGCAGAAAAAGCGTCAGCTGATACGACCACAGATTGGTCGCGCTCTGATCTGCCCTTTCATGTTCAGCCTGTTGCCCGGATTGCGCCTTGCGCCGTGCCAGCCCCGCCTGAACAGAGGTTCTCAATTCTGAAAATTCATATTTTAAACTCATAAAACTCTCACACCGCAACTGCTGCAATCAATAAAATTGTTCATCTCTTACTATGCTGTAAATCCGTTTTACCGCTTCTCATAAAGAAAGCATAAGGTTTCAGGACAAAGCACAAAGATTATGCTCTAGTCGCAACTGTCATTTTCCGGCTTATTGCAGAAAATGAAAAACGGCACTGTTAACACGCTGAAAACACAAATATTTTCAGAAAAAGCGATTCCGTTTCAGCACAAATAACGAAGACTCACACGAGACAATACAGACTAACAGGCAGCAGGAGGCGTTTTTATGGTCAAATCAGAAAAGGGTACGGGGGAATTAGGGATCAACACAATGCTTACCCATTGCGGTAATGATCCTTATGCATATCACGGCTTTGTCAATCCGCCGGTTGTGCGCGCTTCGACTGTCCTGTTTCCGGATGCTGCGACCATGGCAACGGAAAACCAGAAATATACCTATGGCACGCATGGCACACCGACAACGGACGCTTTATGCAGTGCGATTGACGAGCTGGAAGGTTCCGCAGGCACTCTGCTCGTTCCGTCCGGTCTGGCTGCCGTTACCGTGCCGCTGCTAGCTTTCCTGAAAGCCGGCGATCACGTGCTGTTCGTTGATACAATTTATAATCCGACACGCCGCTTCGCAAATACACTGCTGAAGCAATATGGTGTTGAGATCGAATATTATCCGCCGCATATCGGTGCGGATATTGCCGGACTGATCCGCCCGAATACACGCGTCGTTTTCACAGAATCACCCGGCTCCAATACATTTGAAATTCAGGATATTCCGGCAATTGTCGAAGCCGCACATCAGCATGATATCGTCGTGATGATGGATAATACATGGGCAACGCCTCTTTATTTCAAAGCGCTTGATTTTGGTGTGGACATTACAATTCATGCCGGAACGAAATATCCTTCGGGACATTCCGACATTCTGTTCGGCATGATTTCCGCGAATGAAAAATGCTGGAAACAGCTGGAAAACGCCTATACCGCCCTTGGCATGTGCGTAAATTCCGATGATGCCTATCAAATTTTGCGCGGCCTGCGCAGCATGGGACTACGCCTCAACCATCACCAGCAAAGCGCTCTGACGATTGCCCGCTGGCTGGAACAGCAGCCCCAGATTGCCCGTGTGCTGCATCCCGCGCTGGAAAACCATCCGGATCACGCCTTGTGGAAGCGTGATTTCAAAGGTGCCAGCGGTGTTTTCTCTGTGGTTCTCGCTTCAGGCGGCAAAGAAGAAGCCCACAAATTGCTCGATACGCTAAAACTATTCGGCCTCGGCTATTCATGGGGCGGCTATGAAAGTCTGGCCGTGCATGTTCAGCTCGGTGACCGGACGGTTGCTGCAAAGAGCTATGAAGGTCCGGTGATCCGTCTGCAAATCGGGCTTGAAGATACGCAGGATCTGATTGACGATCTGCAACAGGGACTTCAGGCGGCATTTGCAGTCTGATAATCTGTAAAATACGGAAGCTTCTAAAAGCGGAGACAAAACAGTGCTTTTGTCCCCGCTTTTATAGTGTGACATTCATGCATTTTTGGTTGGAAGTGCCGTTTTGCCTCTTGCGCTCCTGCCTTGAAAATTCTAGACACATCTTATCCTTTGAGGATAGCGGAGCGTAGCGCAGCCTGGTAGCGCACCTGATTTGGGATCAGGGGGTCGGAGGTTCGAATCCTCTCGCTCCGACCATGACAAATACTGAATATTATAGTGAAATTTGTCTCTCGTTTAACAGACCAGCAAATATAAGATTTGACGGTCGCTTTTGTGCCCTGAGGTATATGAATATGGTTGCCCGTATTTATCGTCCAGCCAAGACTGCCATGCAATCCGGTAAAGCCAAGACCGAAGCCTGGTTTCTTGAATATGAGCCTGAAGTAGCCCGTAAAATTGAACCGCTGATGGGTTATACTTCTTCCCGTGATATGAAAAGCCAGATCCGCATGAGCTTCGAGAGCCTCGAAGAAGCGATCGCTTATGCGCAGAAATACGGCATTGCTTACCGGATTGAAGAGCCTAAAGAAGCCAAACGCCGCAAAGTGTCTTACACGGATAATTTCCGTTTTGACCGCCAGCAGCCTTGGACTCACTAATTATATACCGCTTTCAGAATATGCGGTCCCGTAGCTCAGCTGGATAGAGCACCGGCCTTCTAAGCCGACGGTCACTGGTTCGAATCCAGTCGGGATCGCCATTCATTTCAATAACTTATTGATAGTATAGCAAAGGCCGGTTTACAGCTTTTTTCTACCGGTTTACATTTTTATTCATTTTCTGTCCTCACGGTCACCACCCCACATTAACAATTCACAGCAATTCACAGCCCCGTCAGGCCATGAATAATCCCTGTTGACTCTTTCGCATTTTGAGAACATTTGTAGAACAAATTAGTAATTATTAAAATTTTTACCCTGCTTTTGCGCACTCGTTTGCGCCACGGAGGAGTGCGCCTAAATGGGCAACTGGAAAACCAATTACAGGGTCAGTGATTTATCTGACACTCAAAAGCTGGAAATGATCTGCAGGAAATGCAGCAGGCTTGTTTACATCAACAAGGCCACGATCTGCACAGCCAAAGGTCGTGAACAGCTCTATCTGGATGAAATAGAGAACCGCGCCCGATGCAAAGCGCGAGGCTGCAAAGGTCAGATGCGCATGGCTATGGTTCGGCTGGATGAAATGTCCGGCTTTACCGGAGGGCTGGCATGATGCCAACTTTACGCAGCTTAAGTCATCTTGACCTGCTGCGCCTGACCTGTGGAGGGTGTGGACGGGTCAGAGATATACCGTCGCGATTCATGGCTATGATGTGCGGGGAAGAGACCGAAATACTCACTATGCCACGTCGAATAAGGTGCCATGTCTGCGGTTATCGCGGCATCAGTAGCGTGGATATACTTGCTGGTCAGGTCGATCTGCAAGGATCGTATTTTATTTATCAGGAGGATGACGGTATGAGGAGGCTATTTTGAATGAGGACTCGGCACAATGAGTGATAATACCCCGCCATGGGAAAACAAACCGGCCAAACAGGAGGCACTCTATATCCACTGGTGCATGCATGAAGGCTGCAAAAAGTGGGGGAGCTTTGGCTTTAACGGTCGCTATGGAGTTGAATGGTTCTGCTTTGAACACAAAGAGGACGGCAATAAAACAGTTAAGTGACATACATATACTAAAGCTCTATAGACTGCTGTTTTAATTCTCCAACATGAGGGATTGACCAACTCATATTGGGTCGTACTGCTTAATTTCAACTACAACTTAAAATTGATATAAATAAAATTAAAAACTAATGATTGACAAAAAATATTAATAGTCCATATTGGTGTTATCGATATTTTACTTGTTTAGCTTTGCTTTTTGCGCAGCATCTGCGCCCTTAACGAACCTTTCATCTCAAAAATCGCTATCATACTCGTAACGCTATCCTGCGTTATGAGCACCTTATGTTGCTATGAAAGGGTTCATTATGACCACCGGCACAGTTAAATGGTTTAATTCCACAAAAGGCTTCGGCTTCATTCAGCCTGACAACGGCAATGCAGACGTATTTGTTCACATTTCAGCCGTTGAACGCGCTGGCATGCGTGAAATCGTTGAAGGCCAGAAGCTCGGTTACGACCTTGAGCGTGATAATAAGTCAGGCAAAATGTCAGCTTGCAATCTGCAAGCAGCATAACTTGGTGTAACTCACTCCTTTGACCACGGATGTACTGGCACTGGAGAGAATACACATAATGAGAGGTCAGGCATTTTTGTCTGGCCTTTTTTATTTCTCACATCAAGATTGGCTACCAGATGAAATCAATGCATAGCTTATTACGTCAAAATGCAGAAATTGCCTTTGAGAAAACACAGCTACAAAGCAGTGCTCATGCACGTATCTCCGATGAAATCGAAGAAAATGTGAAACTTCGTGATGAGAAGACCGCGCGATTAAAAGCACAAAGACTTGCTCAAGCGGCGATCACTCCACCGTTAAAAACAAAGAAAACGAAACCCACGAGTATCGTTAAGGCACATTAAAACCACCCTTTAGCATGAAGCTGACAACTCCAAGGATCAGAGCGCTTATTATAAGCCAAACGACCTTCGCCAGAGTATCACTCACACCGGATATCTTCTTTTCCAGATCATTGAACCGGTTGTCCATGTGCTTCCACTGCTCATCTTTGCGTGCATCTGCGATTTCAGACTGAACCTGAAACTTCTCCAGAACCACAAGGCGCGGGAGAATACCGGTCAGCTGCTGCTCAAGATTTACAACGCGGGAACGAAGATCGAAATCATTCTCTGTTGGCGACATTACCAGCACCCCGCCTTGTTTCCGTAGGCATTGTGACCGGCAATGCCTTTGCCCGCGCTCTGGTCATTACCTGCCATATAGACAGCGGTTTCCGGTTTAAGGCTGATTTTCTGCCATCCCGCGCAATTGTTCGCACTGGTCGCGCACCCCGCCAAGCTCAACACACAGAGCAACGCTGTCCATATTGTCGATTGTTTCATTAATCCCTGCCCTGTTCTCGATTGCCTGTGTCACAGCTTGAGCGGCTTTTAGTGCCGCATCCTGCTTGCCGTCATGTTGCCCGAGCGCATAAAAAAAGAGGCCTGAAACTGCCCCTCCGATTACCGCGCCAGTGATGTGTTGAAAGCTGATCTTCATGTCGCCTGATCCTGCATGCGCTTGATGAGGAAATATGCACCGGTGGCGAATGCTCCGGCCATGATAATTGCAAGCGCCCATTGGATCGGACCCGAGCCGGAAGCCATGCCGCCAAGACCAGATAAAAGGCCGCCAATTGATGCCCATGCCTCTGGCTTTTTAAATGTTTCCATGAGAGATTGATCTTTGGGGTTGGCTTTAGCCGGAGCTGAAGGCGCATCATCAACGAGAACGACGCCTTGGTGAAGTCCGCGTGCTTGAGCTTCCACACTGATCACCCGCTTTTGCCAACCCCGACCAAACACCGGCCATGTTTTCAATGACCGCATGAACCGGAGGCGTTCAGCAGCATATGCCGCAATAAGATCGCCTTTATAAGACTTCACGGCCGCGACAGTCTGACCGCCAACAATGCCGTCCGCAGTCACACCAACCACACGCTGCAGTGATTTAACCGCCTGAGCGGGTCCGCTATTCACCCCATAATCAAAAGCCATGAAGTCAATGCCAACCGGAAGCAGATCGCCGCCGGATTGCACCCAATACGAGCGCCGATAAATCTTTGCAGCTTCTTCCTTGGTGAGTGCTTTGACCTGTGCAGGTGTAACGCTGGCAACACCACGGTGAGCGGCCAATGTCCTGTGTGTGATGCCGTACTTCGTGGCACCGCCCGGGTCTTTCGGATTATTCACATATCCGCCCTCATGACCAAACATCAGGTCAAGCGCGGTCGTTAAGGTCTCACGCATAGCGTTCCTTTCATAAAAAAAGCCCCGCAAAAGCGAGGCATCAGTTCATTGTTGAAAATAATAATTACAAAGCTTAACTGCTACAGACAAATGAATATGCGTTTTCACATGACTGTTGCTGTCATGTAACAGCTATTTTTCACTTGCCAGTGTAGAAAATAACTCAAGAATCATCTTTTGGGAGATCAATATGTTTAAAAGCCTTACCCTTGCAGCATCCTCCGCATTTTTGTTCACCAGCTCCGCTATGGCCGCCGATGCCGTAGTTTATAACGAACCAGCACCAGTTGTGGTTGACACCTTCTCCTGGACAGGCGGCTACATTGGTGCGCATGCTGGCTACGGCTGGGGCAAAACCAATGACGTTAACAATCTTGGCTCCCCAGAAAAGAAAATGAAGGGCGGACTTGGCGGCATTCAAGCTGGTTACAACTACCAGTTTGACAATAATATGGTTCTTGGTGCGGAAGCTGACATTTCTTTCAGCGGCGTAAAGAAAAACTGGAATGATACCGACGCATACAGCACATATTACACACAAGACAAAATCGGCACACATGGTACAGTTCGGGCTCGTCTCGGTTATGCTGCTGATCGCTTCATGCCTTATATTACGGGCGGTCTGGCTTGGGCTGATATGAAGCATACTGTAGGATGTTCAGATAAAAACGCTCTTGGGGGCTTCCCAGCAGGAAGCACTTCATGCCGTGCTGGAACAGCTCGTCCATCATTTGAAAATTCGGCTTCAAAAACCTCCATTGGTTATAGCGTAGGTGCAGGTCTTGAATATGCTGTGACAAATAACTGGACTTTGAAGGCTGAATATCTTTACTCGAATTTTGGCAAGAAAAACGTCACTATTACAGATCCTAACTTCCCTGCTGCATCTGGTGAACGTCGCTTCAAAACAAACCTCAGCGAAGTTCGCATCGGTGTAAACTACAAGTTCTAATCCCTCCTATAGAACTGAATTACAGCCTCAGATCAACGTCTGGGGCTGTTTTCGTTTTAAGCGCTTAACGCCTGCTGCCACATTACATCAACCTGTTCCTGCGTTAACGGCAGACGAGCGACCATTTAATCTAAAAATGGGTGCGCGCACTAGTATTCTGTACAGGGTGTTATCCTATAGCTGCCTTGCCGATGCGTAGGTTAAGGTTTCTCCGCCTCGGACAGATACACCGCTTCCATTCACCTGAGTAAACACTTGGAAGTAATCATTGCCGTTACATTTAACGGATGACAACACGATCGACATTGAATCAAACGCGGCTTGAGCGATCTTCGAGGCTACCTTGTAGTCTACTCCATTCTTTCGGACTATCACATAAATCGACTGACCAACTGTAAGCCCTGAGAAGGCTAGCGTTGCCTCAATAGAGGCAAATCCGGCAAGCGGCTGCATTTTCACATCGGTTAGGAGCATCCCGTTGACGTTATCATTTGTCACGTCAAATGGCACCAAGGTAGGTGTTGCATTCGGCAAAGATGCGTCAGTAGACAGACTGAAAGATGTATACGGCGGGTAATCATACATGCCACCGGATTGCACTTCACCAGGTATATTGCCGGGGAAAAGATTTCGATTGAATGTCTCTGTTCTTATTTCACCGTTGTAGTGGCACAGGAATCGCTTGCCAGTTGCAGAGCCAGTGAATGTAGTGTTGATCGCTTTAATTACACTGAAAGCGCATCCGGCGAATTGCCCCCAAAAGTCTGGATTGTTTTGAATCGTAACAACCCTCGTCCCCACGTATTCTATACTGCCTCCTTCAGTTGCGTGTATGTGGTTCATGGCTCCACCAATAACCGTGTAGTCAGCAGACAGTACAATGTTTGCATATGATAATGATGCAAAGTGATCATATTGCTGATTATCCAGTATTACAGCCCCGATAATAGCAATGCTGGAGCCTGAACCATTGGCGGTATTAGAGTAGCCAGATTGAACATACTGAACACCTTCAACTGCAATACGCCCACCATTGATCACTTGAATGGTAACGCCACTTCCGGCGCCTAACCGAACATTTCCGGGATTGGACACATTACCACTTAATGTTAGGGGATAAGCGCCGGTTATCGTGCCTGCCCCCACAGGCATAGAATTTACAACGATATTTTCAGGATAAACACCGTCAGCCAGTTTAATCACTACAGAGAACGAATTCAGGTCGAGAGACTTGTAGATATAATTCAAACAAGCTGAGATAGTTTTGAATGGAGACGATAACCCACCGCCTTCATCATCCCCGGTATTAGTAACATTGATGGTGACGTGTGTACTAAGTTTGGTTCGGAATGCCCCTGCAATAGCTTCCGGGACATTACCGAGCTGAGTAAGAGGTACATTTCCTGCGCTGTCCAGAGAGGCCAGACTATCGGCTTCACCGATCCTTAAGTTAGTGATCGGAACCCTGCTGTCATTATCAAGCGGAGCAACGCCGTTCTTCACGCCGAGCTGATGCTCCATCAATGTTGGAAAACCACCAAGCTTTGTTCCATCATGGATACGGAGGTTGTTTTTCGTTGTATCATGCGTGATCTCACTCAAAGCACCGGCAAAATTTTCATGCTGTGCTGCTGTACCTCGACGCCAACGAACTTCTGTAGACATGGTAATATCCCTATAAAATTATAATCAGCAAAGCATTTGACGGTATTAAACGTCCGTCAGCGTTCCGTAATCGATAGTCGTTTCCAGCTTCATAACCTTGCTGGGATCAAGCAACTCAAGGCGTTCAGACTCCGCAGTCGTAAACGCCTGATAGCCGTTTGCAAATGTAAAGGTCAGAGCTCCCGAGCCAGTAACCGGCTGGCTAGAAACGTCGAAACCTTCCGGTGCCGACAGATCAACAGAAGTCACAGTACCTGAACCAGCATCGGGCAATTCATCCAATCTGGCCAAAGGGATGCCGCCTTGTGTTGTGCCATCGTGTAAATGCAGCCTGCCAGTTGAGGTGTTATGGGTTACCTCACTTTGTGCGCCAGTAAACGAGGTATGCTCTGCGGTTGTCCCTCGACGTAAGCGTAAAACAGTTGCTTTTGCCATTATTCCAGTTCTCCAAAATCATTGTCGAAGTATTCCATAGGCGTTAATACAGACCCAAAATCATAACTCTCCGAATCTGAAGCTATTTCTCCGGCATCGACGTCCTCTTCCCCTGTCATGAGATACCTCCGAAATCCCTGTCAAAATATGTGCTGGTGTCAGAAGTCCATCCAAAATCATAAGCCAGCCCTGGCTGAAACCCGATAGACCCAGACATGGCAGCCTCCACAAGGTCCTGAGCTGTCTGTGCAGCTGCTTCTGACGAGTTGGCCGCAGCCTCAGCACGTGCAACCAAAGCATCAAATTGACTAAGCTGATGGACAATCGCGTCAATCTGGGATTGGAGCTGCCGATCTCCGGCGATGCGTTCAGTGCGCTCCAACGCATCCGCAGCTATGCGCTGCACCCTCTCTAATAAATCAGCCGCAATACGCTCTAGTCGTTCCCTAACAAGGCCATCGCCAATCAAAGAAATTCGACTGTCCCGATCTTGTATCGCCATTGTCAGGCGATCAAGCTGAAGCTCAACTGCCTTCGCATCATTCCTCTGTTTGTTCTCCAAATCAACGGATTGCTTGGCCTGCGTCATACGGGTGAGGACGACTTTTAGACCGGCAGCGGGCGCATTGTAGAAAGACACGGAACCGCCATTTGGCCACGAGCTGCCAGCGATTGAGTAATGCTGATTTAAGTATTGCGGCGTCTCTACACCATCGGCATTGCGCAATGTCACGACGACTTCTTCAGCCTGCAAAAAGCGTCTCGGATATGGAAAATCCTTAAGCGCCCCATCTGCATCTGAAATGAACTCTAGCTGGTCTGGCACGGGTACAGTCATGGAAAGCTCCATATAAAAGCCCTGCAAAAGTGGGGCTGTGTCTAAGTTCAAAATAATAATACCATCGACATATACCCGCATGTTTTGCAAAGTAGAGAAAACGGGAGGAAGTGATGTTTGGTCAAATTTCTTATGTTTTACGATTCAACAATGCCTTGGCATTGCTCGGGGTAAATCCACAACATTTAACTGAGACGGCACGACAGTCAGCTCAGGTTGTCGGCCAAGAGTTAGGGGCAACGCCGCAAGAAATAGCTCTTGTTCTTGCTAGTGACCTTCCCCTTGATTACAAAATGCAACTTGATCCAAAAACTGCAATGACATGGATCAGAAAAAGGAAAATCAATCCTAGGAACCCCAATGTTAGAGAGGCTTTATACAACCTAGGCTGGGGCGAGTTGGTAGACTATTGACTACTTTTTGTCTTGTAGGCCAATCGCATCGCCAGTCGTGTCCTCAAGTGTATTAAGCAAGCTTCGAACATAGAATAGGTTCTGAAACGGCAGCAAGCCTCTGATTTTATGCAGATCGGCTTTTGATGTGTCGCCAGCAAAGATGGAGCCCGACACTTGGAATATGTCCGAAACTGCATCGGGGGTCGGGCCGAGGAATGCGCCAATCACATTACGCGACTGGTAGCGGCTCATAGGCTCGCCAGTAAGTCCAGATAGCCCGAACCGCCCACGGCTAGCCTTCTCCGCAATATTATTTACATCCATCATCCAGCCGCTCAGACCAGACCAGTCAAATGCGTTGGTTGCCCAAACCATCGGATTGTCTGAAAGCTCACGTTCTGCTGTCAGTTGCTTGGCCATATAGGTCATCGCGCCGAGTGAGAGGGCAGTAACAATGCCGGCCAATGTATCCGCATCACGTTGCTGGATTGCTGAGAGGGTAATTTTCTGCATGGCAGACACGTTGAAGCTTTTAAACTGGCCAATTGTCTTCCCAAGCTCTGTACTCATCCAGAGCGGCTTATCTTGCCCGGGCGTTACAATGATGCGATCAACATCTCGCACTACGGCCGTTCGAAAGGCTTCTCGCGCCAGACGATCATCCCAATCTCCCGCCTTTGCCAGCAGAACGCCGTCCTGTGTTTCGCCATACTTCTTGAACTGTTTATGAATTCGCTCAGCAAGATCGGCGTTGATGCCAGCAGCGCCAAGTCTCCTGATCTGTTTTGCTGTGGCAGTGCCTCTGGCAATGGCTTCGATTGCATGAAGCATATTGGTCATAACGATCATACCGCTGAACTGCTTCATCGCGGCATTCCAAGGAGCCATGAGTGACACCACGCCAAATCGCGTCCCGAGAGACTTAATGGCGCGTTCAAACTTGCTGCCACGGCCGAAGTCGTCGCCAATTTCAGCCAGCGACATTGCGCGGCTATCAAGGATCATATCGAGAGCAGTACCGGCTGCCTTGACCTCTTTACCTGCCATGCGAACAGCTTTTATGTTCGTCACAAGAGGCAAGAAGCCATCACGGAAAGTCGAGGTCAATCCATGTTTAAAAACGATACCGGCCATATCCGGAAAGGCTGAAAGGGTCATGCCTCCCAACAAGCGCAAGTAATTCAGGTTACGTGCTACGCGACCGGCGCGAAGCACAATACCATCTGGATTTGATGGCAATGCATACTGCCCACGGATACGGTCGCGCATGCCTTCAATATCACGCACTGCACTCTTGCGGGCTTTTTCGAGACGCGCGCGTTCTTTAGCCTTCACCTCGGGAGTAGCTGCCTTTCCCTCTTTATCAAGCATACCGTCGACAGCAGCAATCTTACGATTGGCTTCATCGTTGATCTTGCGGATTTGCTCTGCCATATCCGGTGAACCGAACTTATTGGTCAGTTCAATATCTGCTGACATGGTGCGTACCTGAGCGTGGAGCACCTCTTCAATGTCGGTATTGAGGAACTCCTGTATCTTCTTGCTTTCAATGCGCAGAAGACGCTCTTTCAATGGGCCACGTGGCCCCGAAACAATGCTGTCATATGGGATGCGACCATCAGCATTACCCAGAATTGTATCTATAGTCTGGTCAACGATATCTGTGATCTCATCGTCCGACAGGCGTGAGAATTCATCCGCCTTCTTGGCAGCTGCATCAGCCTTTACATTAGCTTGCCTCGCGACACTCTCAGCATCACTGATCCGTGCCGCAGCATCACGTTTCGACACAAAATAATCATTCAGGATACGCGCAAAATCAGTTCGGTACGCCGCGATTTTATCTTTGTTGTACATGCGAAACAGGTGCGATACATCGCCTGCAGCGGCAATATCCTCGGGCAGCAAGCGGGCTTCAATGGCGGCACGCTTCATTGCATCGTCAATCTGCCGGTAGATTTTTGCCGCTTCCGCAATTTCAGGAACAGCATGCGCGTCGCCGCTAAACGCTGCCCGCCCCACTTCCTCTTTAAACTGCTTGAATGTCATCTTATCGCCACCGGTTATGCGCTGCATTTCAGAGCGCATAGGAGCAAGACGGCGCTGCCATCCGGTCGGATCTGGTGCGTTGTGAAAATATTTGGCGTATGCCGTATCAATCTGTTGCAGCGTGTCTGCCAGCGGTGCCTGCCACATCTTCATTCGAGTTTCTACAGAGCCCCCGATTTCTGTCGCAACACCTTCAGCATTGGCTTTGTATTCCAGCGGGGTTTCAGCCAGTTGCCGTGCAGTCGACCTCGCCTCATCAAAATCTGAAAGCTGTGAACGGATAAGAGGGTCTTGAGAGCGAACACCCCAAAACTTCTTGATCAGTGCTTCATCTTTAATTTCAGTCGGGCCTTTGTTTACGGCCGCAGCGCCAGCTGATTGTGCGCTGCCACCGCCGAACGCCGCCATGTCAGCTTCTTCAAAAGCTTTATTCTGCTGTTCGATCTTACGACTAAGCCCAGACAGCTCAGTGGATGATAGATACCGGCCTGCCAGCGTTCCAAGCGCTCCACCCAGCAGAACTGAACCACCAATATTAAAGACGCTTTCTTCGCCAGTGCGTGTCTGCTGTGTCAGCTGTAAACCAGCTTCGGACACAGTGGCGTCAATACCAGCACCAATTGCTGCCCCTGCCGCAGTTCCTGCCGCGCTTTTTGCTGCACCAAGCACACCACCGCCAATAGGTAAAAGCGTTGGAAGGTCAAACACGCCAGCAGCAAGTGAAGCAATTGTGCCGTGGATGCCAGCAGCATCCAGAGTTCTGCGATCCGAGACTTCGCGTTGAATTTGGATTTTCAACGCATCCGCCGCTCTCTGATTAAACACGCCTGAGAAGCGTTCCACATATGGTGCAAAATCCGGATCATCCTTGACATAATCGATGGCATTGAAGCCTTGTTCAATTTCGTAAGGGTCTGACATGCCTCGCGAAGTGATATAAGATGTAACCATATTATCCGAACGAAAGGCTGCGGCCATTGTCTCGCCCATGGTCGGGTCTTGCGGTACATCAGCAGGCGCGACATTTGTCAGGTTTTGCACACGAACTGCAGGTTCATAAAAAGGCATCAGTTCCCACCTGCATTCAGTAAGCCGCTATCTTTGGCGTTTTGGAATAGTTGAGTGCGCTGCTGATTAAGACCGGATTTCACAGTCGGCGTTTGGCTTGCCGGCACAGGAATATTAGGAACTGTTGGCTGAGGTAAAACTTGCTGTGCCTCCGGATTATCCCATGCAGAACTTGCACCCATTGGGATATCGCCGCCGTTCATATACTCAGCCATTCCGAGGCCACTAACTTGATTTCGCGTAGCTGTTTCAAGTCGCTTATCTTGTTGTTTTCGTGCTGCAGCTGACACAACAGACAAGTCTGGTCGCCATTGTTTGCCATAAAGGGTTTGCAAATTCCCCTGCTCATCCTTGTAAAGAACGGTGTAGCCGGGCAATTGATGGGACTTCACTTCTGAGCCGGTGTCAGGTGTTGATACCAGTACAATACGGCTCATGATGCTATCGCGTGTCATTGTGCGATATTCCGTCAGTCCGTCTTCATTACGGATAAAAACTTCGCGCCCTTCAACTAACCCGCGATAGCCATCATTCCCCTTTGTTGGATTGAGCAATTGGTCATTCGGAAATGCCTGCGCCAGATCATTGATAAGCTGATCTTTCACATATCCATACGGGTCGCCGTCATTTGGCTTTGCTGGCCAGAACTTATCCGGCGGGTATTTCATCACGGACTTCGTGCCGGTGATTTCCGTTGTCCCGTACAGCCGTTTCATTTCAGCATCAGCACGGTTTTTTGCAAGTTCCGGATTGCCGCCAGATGCGTAAAACTGCTCTTCTGCGATCGCTAAATAATCGGCTGCAATCCCTGCGGCTTGCTGCTCGTTGAAACCTAATTTCGGGTCATTGAAAGGCAACCAGCTATCATCGAAAATTGCGCCAATATTCGTGTTCTCGATCTGCTTCCTGAACTCTTTGGCAGCTGGCTCTAATGCTTTACGCTCACGAATTTTATTCGGATCATTCTGCTCAGCGATGCGCCGCGCTGCATCAGACGGCGACAGATTAAGCGTATTTACATAATAGTCAAAGTCATCAACTTTCTTCTGAACTGCACTCCCGCCGTCACGGCGACCAAGTGCAGACGGATTGATCTGCGAAAATCGTGAGGCTGCTTGTAAAGCGGCTTCGACTTCAGCAGGAACCTGACTTTCTGCCCCAGCGCGGAGTTGGTTCATCGTTGATTGCGGCACTGTACCAGACTGAACCACCAACGTTTCCAGTGCCGCCTGTCTATTCTCCGGCGCAACAGCCTGATTGATAACCCCGCCAATTGCATCAACCTTCTTCTTTCCATCAGACGAGTACGGATCAAGGCTGAGTACACCATTCTGGAAGTCAGCCATCGCCTGAGCTGTCATAACCTGATCGCCCTGACGGGATCGCAAAGCCGACAGTAGCGTAGCTTTATCGCTATCATTCATCCGGCTCGATAAGATTTGCTGATCACTGGAAATTTCACCCGTCTGGATACCAAGCTGCAAAGCACCTTTTTCGCTATTGTAGGTGGCGGTTGCCTGCGCATCGATAGCTGTCTGCCCCCGCTGTGCGGCGGCATTCATCTGATCATATAGCGATAGACGTTGAGACAGCGACAAATTAGCAAAGCGCGGATCAGCAGGTGTCTGCTGTTGAGATGCGGTTACGCTTCTCCCAGTCTCGCCTTCTGCATGCTTCCCACCTCGCGTAGTGCTATCTTCAATATGCCAATTCTCATTTGCCAGTGGGAACTTAAGACCGAACCGACCAGCATTCTGATGAACCCATGCTACAACTTCCTGCGGCGCATGCTTTAAGCTCTTACCGTTAAAAGATAAATCAGCCGCTGTTCCATGGTTGTGATTTGACTTGCCTGGAGGAGCCACCCACTTACGAGCCGCCTCAGGCGATCCATATTTAACGAGCGCCTCTTGCCATAACCGCGATTGTCGCTCATTGGAACGAGCGCCAGAGTAAATGCCAAGACCAGCCTGAATTTCAGGAGGTGCCGATTGCATTAGGTTTGCAAGCTTGTCGGCAAACCCATCCTGCATACCCGAAATATGACTACCGTCTTTGTCCGTCTTGGATAATAGAAATCGCTTTGCTTGTCCCGCAGCGGCCGATGGAACGCCAAGGCGATCGGCCGCACCCGCAACAGATGCAGGATTGGCCTGAGCATTCCGGACTTCTCGCTCGCCAATGGTCAGCGAAAACATTTCGTCTGCCTGCTTTTTGAGCTTTTCTTTTTCGGTTGGCGACAGACCAGAAGCATCAATAGTACGGTGAGCATCCTGCTTTGCCGCGTCAAACATGGTCGGATCGTTAAATACTTGATTTTGCAGTGTCTGCTGGCGTTCTGTAATGCTTGTGCGATACCAGTTATTTCGCTGATCGATTTCTGCCGCCGCTCCTTTGTCGATCCATTGGTTTCGTGCAGTGGAAACCAGCTCAGCAAATTTGGGTTTGAGGCTATCCGGTACAGATTTCAAAAACTCCTCTGACCGCTTGGTATAGATGCCCGACACATTATCGGTGAACCCTTTACCTGAGGGGGCCATGCCTTCCTGCTGCTTAGCGAAATCTAATGCATTATCATCCTGCCAGCGCTGAAAAGCTTGATTGGTAGCAAAATCATCAACCTGCTGCTCCATCTGCTGACGACGCAAAGCCATCTGGTTCTGCATGTCTGCATGATTGCTGATTGCGTTACCAACCTGCGCCAAGCCCTGACCAATGCTGTTATCTACGCGTGTGTCAGGAACGCGGCCAATATCAATGGTACGGCCAGCTTCAATCGGACGAATTTGAACCATTAAAACAAACCTTGGATCGAGCCACTACGAGCACGTTGATACTGAGTATAAGGATTTGAAATCATTGTACGCTGCTGGTTCGTCTGGCTGATGCCTGTGAAAGCATTCACACCAGTGGCCAATGCCCCCATATACCCGCCCGTCATCGCACTCTTTGCATTTGACCGAGCAAGTCCTGACTGGAACCGGTAATTGTCGCTTTGTACCTGAGCGCCGTAGCGAATAGCTTGCTCATCTAGGCTCGCCTCAGTTGCGCTGTCCTGCAGTACATCTATCGCAGAGCCAGATAGTGCGATACCGCTTGATAGATACTGACCCCGCATAGATGCGAGCTGCCGGTCACTGGAGCGGCTTTGAAGGTTCGCATCATAGTTCCCCTTCTCCGCTGCCATTTGCGCCTGACGGTCAGCATATGCTGCTTGTGATTTATATGAGGCAGACTGCGCGCTGGCTCCGGCTACCTGTCCAGCCATGGAGACACCTGCACCTATGAGCGTCATTGAAAGTGGGTCAAAGCACATTAAGGGGTACTCTCCAATTGCAAGACCAAAGATCGGACGAGCAAAGGCAGCGGCTCATCTGTTTCAAAGATAAGTTTGCCCCCACCCTCCATCCATGATCCGGATAGGTCGCAAGGCACAAAGCCCGTATGGAGTTCAATCGCGCTTCCGAAAAGGCTATCACCTGTTTTCAGCAGCTGTTCATGTAAACTCGGCTGCCAATTCTCACCGCCAGCTGATCCGACTTTTGCCGCGCCTGAGTTTAAAACATCTATGCTTGCCGCAATGATAGTGCGGTTACGACCGAATAGTGTGCCATCTTGTTGAGGTCCTGCTACAGGCTGCGTGATCGCTCGACTTTGAAATTTAAGGCCAATGCTAATTTTCGCAGCGGGAAAAGGAAGCGTTACGCTCCCGCCTACAACCTGCAAGTCTTTGACCACGCTGCCATCAGCCAGAGCCACAACTGCTTCACCCTCAAGGTGTCCAAGTCCGGTGATTACACTGATCTCAGTACCGCTATACTTGGCCCCGCAATCGACGTGAAATGCGTTTTCGACAGTATCAATGTCACCATCAAACGGTCGCTCAAGAACTTCGATGTAGCGCTTTAGCTGTCCATTGATTGACCGGCGGACGCAGAGATAAACATCGTCAAAGCCCTCTTCCTCCCCCGGAATAATTGCTAAGCTTTCAACGACGCCGCCAGAGATTTCATGTTTTGCAAAACCGACAACTTTCTGTTCCCTGTCATAAGTGACGGAAACGAGAGAGCCGTCTGCCATCGCACAGTAAATTTGCGGGTCAGGACGCTCACAATACCCCCAGTCGATTATCCCGCTTTTAAACAGATGCTCCCCAAGCAGAGATAATTCCGGTGCAACATACCGGTTTTGGTCACCCAAAACGAGTTCACGTATCTTCGTCGCGCCTACACCGGCATAAATTGTAACGCCACCAATCGACAGAGGCTTGAGAGCTGCAGCACCACTTGTAGGGCCTTTGCGCTGAGATATATTCACCGCCGAGAATGTTTTATTCAGATCAGCGGGGCCAACGGTTCGAATTTGACCTGATGAGCCTGTTACCAAATCCTCGTCGTCGGCCAACCATAGGATTTCATTCTGATTTGATGAGAGTAGTGTAATAGCTAAACCATCGGTTTCTACATTTGGTTCACTCAATCCATAATCATCAAAGACACCTTGCTTGGAGCCGAATACCGTCACTGGCTGACTATCAGTCCTCGCCCACATCAACCGCTCATTGAACAGCCTGACACATGCTGGCCAGCCTGAGGACGGTGAAAATGATCCCATCCGCCATGATGCAATCGGGGCAGTGTTGAGCAGCTTATGTCCGTACAGTTGGACTAAAACCTGCGTTGCTGAAATATAGCCAGTAATTTTTGCCCACTGCCACCGTGCCGATGGCCCGACATACCGAATTGTGCGCCCTACATCTGCAGTCTGGAAGCCATTACCGTTATTGATGCCGGCTGTTGAGGATGCAGTTAGCGTTGTTGGTATCTGTTCAGTTGCCAACCGATGAAGGCCAATGTCACCCCAACGCAGTTGAGTTGAATCATTTCCCTGCGGCCCCATCCAATTGAAACGATACTTTGAAAATGCTCGCTTGTTGTCGGTTTCAAAATAATGTCGTCCACGGCGTGACCAGCCGCTTTCGCCCTCAACGACATGCAGCACGACCCAGTCAGTACCGTCCCACCCTTGGAATTCCCAGCCATTAGGGCTGTCATACATGAATTCTGAGTTTGCCCCTGTTACCCAGTAATTATCAACGGCTTCCGGACTTGCCAGATCAAACTGCTGGAATCCTGTCCCTGTATTGGTACTAGAACTGTGTCCCACAATATTTACGCCACCATCACCTCCCGGGCGCAGAGTTGTAGAGACGTTTTCTTTGTCCATGTATGGGCCGTCATTGAAAACGACATCCACCATTGACCAATTAACATCACCGGCGCGGAGCAGTTTTTTCGGGCTTACATCTTTGTGCGCAAAATATGCCGCGTCGTTGAACTGATCATAGCTCACTCTCTGCAGGTTCGAAGCGGAATACGGGTGCGAAATGGAATACGGAGCAGCGCCAGAATATAATTGTGCTCTTTCAGACAGGAAGCGCATCGTCCCGTTTCCGTTTAGCGCTAGGACATATGCCTGTTCTTCTGAAAAACGGAATGGTAGCAATCGTGTCAGCTGGTTGCTGTCTGCTACTTCTGCAATAAATACCGTACCAGACCGGCGACGAAGCCCGCCATGTGTCAGTACATTAAAATTCACACAGTACGACAGTGACGATAGCCAGAAATCAACGTCAGAGCGAGACCCTAAAAGTGGAGTCGTCCAGCCTTTATCAAATGTAGCCGTATGTGAATAATAAGCCATTAGCGCTGCGCCACCCAATCATCATCAGCAGCACGTGGGCTTGTGCCTTCTATTGCATCAATACGCCATGCTGCATCGATCGCTTCACGGTAGAGGCCTTGAGCCACCTGCACATAGGACACTTTCCCCGTGACCCAATGGCCGCATTTCATCGCAATGTAAGCTGCCAGCGCCTCAACGAATGCCGCTGGATACCGATCATAATCCTCAGTACGTCGAACATACCGAACCTTGAGCGGGCCTTGCGCATCGGTGAGTATCCGAGAGCCTTCAACCTCATGACGGATCGGGGTGCCTTCTGACTTCCCGCAAGCTGTTACCGGCAGCACCCGCAGACAGTCGTGCGGAACTGTAAAAGCGTGTCGCCAGCCGAACGCAGGTGCAACTGTATCCGCAGCCAGAGACACGCGATGAAGTGCGAAATTCCAATCATAACGAGAGAGCAAGCTATCTCGCGATGTATCGAAATTACGTTTCATCCAGCGAACAATTGGCCGATTATCATTCTCAAGGCTGGTAATCTCAGCCTCTTTGAGAATGTCGAGCGCCTGATTACAGATATCGGTGGGGGTCATGCTTCCTCACCTTCCGGCTCTGGTTCAGGAGGTGGTGGCGGCTGTGTCTGCTGTGCGTCACGACGCTGTTTCTGCTTTTTCAGATACCACCACGATAACGGAGGGCTATATGCAGCCATTGCTCTATTCCGTCACAGGTGAACGGACAGGTTTCTGCATGCGCTTACCATCTGGCCTGCGTCTGTTCAGAACATCGAGAGTGGCTTTTCCCGCTGCATTAGCCGCCTCGATATTCGTTTCACGAATAGAACGGTCGATCTCGCGCTGCTCCAAATTTAATTCGTGCAGTGTCTTTTCACGATGAGGCTCGATATCTTTACTCATGGAAATCTCCAAAAAGAAAAGGAGGGCGATTGCCCTCCAGTTCGATTAGCCGTTGGTGACGAGGAAACTGATCGGAATCTGCTTCCGCTCTGGATAAACGCGATCCCAATTCGCAGCTGTTGCCATTTCTGCGGTTGTCGGGAACTCTCCCGCCACACTGGCATCCGTCCACTTGATGCCGTAAGGGTGCAGTACAAACTGACGGCGCGTATAGAGAATATCACCGCCAACGCCGTTGCCCTGTTCAGGCTTGCGGTCAATTTCGATATTCGGACTTGTGCTCATCGCCTGTTCGTTGAAGCAGATTGCTTCATTCCCCAACAGATATGTCACATAGCTGGTTGGGTTACCGGTACCGTTGCTGATGATCTTTGCGGTATCAGACACAACAACACGATAGCCTAGATATGTCGGGAAGCGAACTTCGCCACGCGCATCAGGGATAAAGTCGATGAGGTTCTGTTTCTGCAAACGGGTGTAAATTGCCGAGTGCATAATCAGCGTCGACAAATCTTCCGCCGCATCACCCATTGTCTGCTTTGTATCAAGGATAGCTTCAGCAGAAATCAGATTTGCGTCTGTGGGCGTGCCGGTTGTGATCCCGATATTGTTGACCATATCACCGGAATCGTTGGCCACATTGTCCAGATACACACCATGGAGCGAGGCAACCAACAGCGTATTCAGATTGCGGATCCACCAGTCTGAGACAAGATTACCAATTGCCTTCATTGGGTCATCACCGGCCAATACACCAGACAGACGCATAGATGACCACGACTTGGTGCGAACATGACGAGCTGCCACATCTTTACCGGCTTCGATTTTGCCCGGAACGCTGAGCTGTGTCGGATCATCAGAACCAATATCACTATCAACATCGGTCAGATCACGCCAAAAAGGCACGTTCGACGTCTTGCCCCCACCGATCAGGAATTTAGCCATATTGGCATCGTTCCGAAGAATACCGGACTGGAAGATTGCACCACGCTCTTTTGTGCGCTTGATCATGTATGGATAGAAAACTTCTGGGACGATAACGTCCGAAATGCGGGTAGTAGCCATTGCTATAACCTTTCCTGAATGGCTGCCGTCACTTACAGTCCGTAATCAGCAGGGTTGCCACCTGCCGCACGGATCAGTGATCTGGCTTTTGACGGATCGTCACGAACGAGCTGCCCCTGTTGTGTCAGGTTTTCATGCTCAGCTGAGAATGGATTGCTGATTGTGCCACCGGCATTGAGAACAGTTGTGTCCTCGCCGTACATTTCCTTGCCAACTTTGGAGAGCGCAAAGGCGATCTTCGGGCTGAGAACAGCTCCATCGGCCGACAAAGCTCCAAGGCGGGTAAGTTCATCCTTTAGACCTAGCTGGCCAATAGCTCGGCTCGTATATTCGAGGTTCTGCTTGTAGCCGTCAGTATCCGGATCGCCCCACTGCATAACGATTTCACGGTGGGTATCGCCTTCGGCTTTTGCCATGGCATCGCGTGCCGCAGTAAAGCCTCCGGCCTGCATCCCAACGAATTTGTCATGCAATGTCTGGGCTTGGGCAGGCGTTAAACCGGCCTCATGCGCCCATGTACGGAATTCAATCGCGCTCTTTTCGTCATAAGGGAAACCTTCCGGCACAGCTTCAGTATTGAGCTTAAGCTCATACTTATCCGGCGTTTCAGGTCGTCCCAACTTGCCGTAGAACGCATTCCAATCATCAGCCGAGGCATCCGCCTCTGGCACTTTCAAGGCCTTGCTTGCGTGGGTTTCCAGCTCACGATACGAACGGATCGCATCATCTGCCGTCTTCCACTGCTTCGCTTCGACTAAAGTGCGGTTATCTTCAAATTGAAGGCCAGCCACCCAGTCAACGCTGTTACCATTTGACCCTTGATCAGTAACAACGGTTGCGTTCGGAGCGGTTGTAGATGTTTCCACCTGCCCATTCTCGTCTGCCATAATGATTATCCTTGTTTAGAGGTGCTCGGCTTCTGCGCGAGCGGCTTCTTCCAAAGCTCTCAATTGTTCATCACTGAGAGACAGGAAATGAAAAAGCCGCCCGAAGGCGGCTCGCTGACCGGCGCTATAACCGGCTTGGTAAAGTGAGAGATCGGCATCAGGCGGCTCGACCATATAAAAACCGGTCTGCGCGGCCAGATCAGCCAACACAATTTCGGCTGCCTCAGTCTGTTTTCCGAACACTTCAAGATAAGCGGCATGAAGTTGCTGCTCTGTTTGTGCCGGAAGTATTTGGCGGGTTTTGGAAACGTTGCGCCACGTCATGCTGGCATCATCCCGTTAGCTTGTGCCATTGCCTGCATAGCTGGTGTTGCGTCCTTGGCAGCTGTCGCAGCTCCCTGCATCATGGCAAGAGCTGCTTGGCTTTCCTGCTGCTGTGCCATTGCTTGGCGCTGCTCAGCCACTTCCTCATCACGTTTGAACATCTTACGTGGTGCGCCGTTGATTTCACGGGTTAGTTCGAGTGTTTCGTCACCATCGATTTTCATGAGCGTTGAACGATCGTATTCCCCGACAACAGTTGCCATTTGCAAAACACGTTCGATGCCCTGCATTTCTGCCATGCGACGCATACGAGCCAGCGGGCCGGTGAATTTCACACCGACATTCTTGCCACCAACAGATGAAGGCGGTTCAAGCGGTGAGCCTTGTTCAAACGCGCCCTTGCGCTGAACGATATCAACTTCGCGATCAATCGCACCAGCAATGCCGGTTTCGATCTTTGCACCGGCAGGGCCGAGCAATTCACCCTTCTCATTCGCACGAAGCAATGCCTCGGTCGCTGTCATCTGAGGGTTATCAACCATTGTCTGGAAAAGGTTGATGTACATGCTCTCACGGACAGAAAGGCGCTTGGCTTCAATCAATCGCTCGGCAAATGTCGGGTTTTGCGCCTGAATAATTGGCTGTGCCAGCAAGCGCCCCTGCTCATCCATCATACCGGCATTAACTGCCCCAGCATTCAGATTGAGACGCTGATTATAAATACCCCGCATAGTTGCCATCGGCGGTTTAATCATCTGCTGCGAGACATGAGCAACAGTCTTGCCCATCACCTGCAGCATTTTGATTTCAGAGAGCGCAGCCATGACAGGAGACTGGCCATAAGGCGAACCGTCCGTCTGATCCCACCACATCACCTGATATGGGAATGTGAAGAAGCCACTCGACCGGATCAGATGACGGCTCTCAACCTCTAACCAGAATGAGGCATATGGCTGATGACGACGCTTGTCTTTATGCTCTCCTGCTTCCTCACGCGGCATAACACAATGAATGAACGTGAATGGCTGATCCGGTTTGTTAGTGAGAGCGGACTTCACCTTTTCCGGCAGACTATCGCCTTCTTGTGAGAAATAGCCCTCAGCAGCCCGCGCTGTCAGTTCAAAGACGCGGATACACTTATCAACATCATCGTAAGCATCAATGCCCAAATATGTTTCAACCACCGGTATGGAGCGGTAGAAAAACGGTACTTTGACCGGATCGATACCACGGCGGCCGATATTCTCCTCCAGATACAGAATACCTGTGCCAAGTCCGCATGCCCCGCGAATTGCCTTCTGATTTGCCAATGCGAAATTGCTCTTCGCATCATACCGCGCTGTGAAATGGTAATCCCGCAGCCGGTCAAGCCACTCTTCCTCTAGATCAGTCGGATCTGGTGAAAACGGATCATCAAGCGAGAACGCATGCCATTTCTGAGCACGCGGTGCAATCAGGCTTTCCATTCCAGCATTCAACCGGTCGAGAGACCATGCTGCGGTTGCATCGAATATTTCTTTGCTCCGCTGAGCTGCTTGCGGTTGTTGCGCTGTACCGGTCAGCGATGAAGCAATGTTCATCCCGTTCAATTCGTATTTATGGGAGGCATAAGGCATGCACAGAGTGACAACATCGCGCCATGTGGCTTCCCAATAATAGCGCTCAACAGCCATTTGCTGCTGCATACGCATGATGTCGTCAGCAATGCCCATATTACATACCGCCGATTGTTGTGCGCTTCAGATTCTTACCGTAATCCTGCGCACCGAGCGGCGTGGTAATAATTGTTGCTGCACGTCCCTGCTGTTGCTCTGCAGCGGCCATTTCATTGGCACGGCGAGACTTTGCAGCTTCTGCATCCGCATCAGGCACTGCCGGTGCATCCGGAATTTTCGGGGTATCAGGCTTAAAGCACATCTTGCCAATCCTCTTTCAACCATGCCCAAAGCTCGAAAGCCTCACCATTCACGCCATAGTTTGGCATGTCAGCTTCTTTTCGCGCTCTGATGCTGGATAACCATTTATGCGCGAGGTCATGATCAGCTAATGATCTGATCTCAACGCGCGTTACGCCCTCAGCGATTAAACGCTCAGGCCATTCATTTAAGCAAAATCGTGTGATTGCAGGCGTTGCCCGCTTGAACTTTTCTGTGCCGTAAGCCCACGCATATCGCAGATGCGGCTGGTATATGTAATTGCCAATGGATACACCAAAGGCAGCGACCGGCTGTCCATCAATCCAAGCAGTCCAGCACCAGTTAGGTGATGAGAGATAAGACGTTGCGCCTGCCTGCGTACCGCTTTCCAATATTGCAGTAGCGAATATCTCGCGTCTGTCTTGCTCACGCATGTTCGCCGCCACGAAACAAATGTCCCGCAGCGTTCCGGCTCTGATTTCAACTTTCACCAGTTATCCAGTATGTTTTCGTCAGGGGCTATAGTCTGCATTTGACCAAACGGAATGTTTTCCGGCCTTTCTTCGATCAGACCGGGGAATAGTTCTGTGAAGCCCCAGACAAGCGCGTCAACACGGTCAGGCGAGTAACCGGCGCTTAACCGATCAAAACCCGTTGTGAAGCTGCACATCTGATCTTCAAGCTCTGTGAACTCTCTCACATGGCGAACGCGTCGACGGGCATAGAGCGCACTGATCGGCTCCGCGCGAACAACCTTGCCACGGGATGCGTGAACCAGCTTAACCGGAATCCACCGGCCCTTTGCCTGTGCTTGGATGGTGCTTTCGACCATCTCGCCGCCTTGGTTCCTTTCAGCGACAATGCTGTCAGCCTTGTAGTAATTGTAGAGCGTAACTGCACGCTTCGCCCATTCCTCTGGCTTCATAACGCCACTGGAATCCTCAAGAACGTAGCCGTACCCTTCTTTGTCGATAGCGCAGACAATAATCCCTGTCTCGTCACTACCGGGGTTGGAGCTTGTCGCAGGATCTAAAGCGACAACAATCTTCACAAAGTCCGGCAGTTCGTCGTCGCCAAGAACATACATCCGCTCGATAACGCCGCGCGACCATAGAGCGTCTTCCGCATCGCCTGAGAATTCACCGAGAAAGAAGCGCTTGCGCTTGGCTTCTGGTAGATATTTCAGGCTTTCGAGATAGTCAGGCGGCAGATTGAGATGGTTATCCATCGGATTTGCCACATAGTGGCTATAGTCACTGCGATTGATTGGCCGCTTGCTTTCCGGGTCAACACCTTGGACGAACAGTTTGTAAGTCCAATGACTTTGCGTTGTCGGGTTCAAGTCCACGTAGTTGCGTAATAGCAGCGGACCCGGATGTCCGACATTTGCCTGCACGTTCTGTGCAAGGCGTGTCATCAGGGTAGTGTGAGCATCGTAACTAAGCTCTGATGCTTCGTTCTCATAGATCGTGGCGTATTCTTTACCTAGAACCTTATCGACACGCTCTTTGTCATCAAGACCAGCACACCAGACCTCGGACCCGTTGCCATAAACAAAAACGCCGTCTTGTTCGTACCACTTATATTTTGCGTCAGGATAAGCCAGCCGCATAACCTTCGGGAATGTATCGCGCCCGACTGACTGTTTTACCGCGACAGCGTGCTTACGAAATATGCCATGGCGCGAACCTCCCGCACGCAAAGCCCGTGTAGCAATCGCGTAGCACGTCAGGAATGTCTTGCCCGAACGCGACCCGCCATAAATCAGCGTGTGCTTTGTACCCTGCCGACCAAGGAGAGGAAGCAAAACCTGCTGCTTCTTCGTCAACTGGATCGTCATAGATCGGAAGCCTCCGGAGCGATCATAACCACATGCCCCGTATGTTCGACTTCCTGTTTATCGCCGTACTTCTTCGGAGCCAGTTTAGCGGCACGCCATTGAAGTGCTGCAAGTTTCACCCGCATTGCAGATGCATTCTCAACATTAACATCATCAATCAACTGAATAATTTTGTCATCCATCAGATCCGCTTGGATTTCTCTCGCACGCGCGCACCTTGTGGCAAAAGCCTCATCATCTTCCATCCAGCGAAGAATGGTCCGACGATTTGGCATATTGTCGGCCGCACATATCTGCACGAGGCTAAACCCATCCACCAAACCATTGATGATAGCTTCTTCCATCTCTGGTGTTCGCTTTGAAGGGCGACCAGTATTTACTGGCTGCCCTGCTCTTGCCTCAGCCTTGTCCACTATCTGTTTAACGCGATCCGGCGTCATTGGACGTCCTTTCACCGGCTTGAAAATGTCAATTACTTAGAAGCGAGCCCCACACTTTGTAAATTACAACATGAAGGGCAACTTGTGCTTATTTCTTGGATTATATGTCAGTTATAGGACCAAGGGTGTGAGGCTCACTATAAGCTTTTCCGCGACTTAAAATTGACTTTGAAAATAAGAAACGCATAGTTTCACTACCTGCTTTATAACTAAGTTTCCAAGGCGTACTAACTAGGAGAAATGCGTCATGGAACTAAAAAACAAGACTATAATCATCACTGGTGCCAGCAGTGGGATAGGTGCAGCAGCAGCACGACTGTTCTCTGCTGAAGGAGCCAATGTTATTCTCGGCGCCCGCAGATCTGCCGAACTTATAACAGTGGTTAACTCGATCAAAGGATCCAATGGCAGAGCTTTATTTCTGGCCGGTGATGTGAAAGATGTTGGTTATGCCGACGCACTTGTTAGCTTGGCACAGCAAGAATTCGGTGGATTGGACGGCGCATTCAACAATGCTGGTTCAATAGGAGAGATGATATCGATCCCCGAGATGAGTATGAATAATTGGTCCGAAGTGATCTCGGTCAATCTGACGAGTGCTTTTCTCGCAGCTAAGGCACAAATACCTGTACTGAAAACCCGCGGACAAGGATCTATTGTTTTCACATCATCATTTGTTGGTTTTAGCAACGGTGGAATGCCAGGCATGGCAGCTTACGCCGCATCCAAGGCAGGCATGATCGGCTTGATGAAGTCACTAGCATCCGAACACGCTATTGATGGCATACGTATTAATGCTTTATTGCCAGGCGGGACAATTACACCAAGTGGAGGTGAAGGGAACCAACCTGCTTTAGATTTTATTGCTGGGTTACATCCCATGAAACGAATGGCTACGCCCAAGGAAATTGCACAGACTGCATTATTCCTTCTATCTGATCGATCCAGCTTTATGACGGGATGTCCAATCCTTGCGGACGGTGGACTATCGGTGCGATTAACCTAACCATCTAAACTCTGTTTACTAACCCGCCGGAACATACACAGTTCTTCGCGGCAATGACGAAGATCGGTGCTTTTGCACCGACCTTCCTGCTCATCATTTAGTCGTCGGTGCGAGCTAATGCCTCCTACTTTGGCGTAAGCGTCATCACTCACCCCTTGCAGCAGCTACAATCCATGCAATGCCACAGAGAGCCATCCACGTGAGAATGACCATCCCGCTAAAGTGCCAGAATGATTGAAAGGTGAATTCGAGGAAGGGCATAGTTCATCCTTATGCAGGTCAGCCGAAAAGGTTAAGACAGCATTGGCAAAAATGAATCGCAAATATTCGTAGAGGTGGTAACTTTAGTTTTTACTTACATGCGGGAGGATAAAATGCCATTTCGATCTAAGGATTATATCGGGTCTTACACGCCCGAACAGTTGGATATGCTTCAAAACATGTACAACGAAGTTTGCGCTATTTTAGGCGAATGCCCCACCACAGGAGAAAAACGCGAAATAATTGCAAAGGCGGTGATACGTTTAACTGAGCAAGGCGAGAAAGACCCAATCCAGATCGCACATACCATAAAGTTGCTTGCGCCAATTATGTACTAATTCTCACTCCGCAGTGTTTGTCTTTAGTATCACATCTATCCTCTCTCCTGAGGAGATAGAAATGAGCACCCGCGCCGAACCGTGAGGAACGGCGGGGTGAAACCGGCAAATTAAAATCTCAACGCCCTGCAGCAATGTGCGGGTCGATATGCTTGTAGGTATCAACGGCAAGCCGGAAGGCCGAGTTGGGCTGGTTCTGAATATTGTACTCAACAGCATGGGAGTTGGTACTTCGATCAGGCAGCGATGTGATGCCGACAGTGATAACGTCTGCCTTAAAGACATCCGGCACGTCATAGTCAGAAATGGTGAGTTTTACTGCATACACTGCTGGGCTGACATCAAGTGCAGCAGCCGGCGTACTCAGGCAGAAGGCGGCAGCAAGCATAGCAATGCAACCGAAGAACATACTTCGTAAAAGTTTCATGCGTTTTCCTTTCAATTTGATATCAAACAATAAAAAACCCCGCACTAAGCGGTGCACCAAGAATTGCATACATATTTACTTAAGAATTTTATATTAGTAATATATAAATTCACGGGGAATTTTTATTACTTTGGAAGGTTGATTATGCATCATTCAAATAATGAAAATCACGCAATTCCGCCTCCTTTAGAAGAGGAGTGTCGAACCTCATTAGAGCGCAAAAGCTCAATCACTACAAATTTAATTTATATAACCACTATATTGATTATATTTAATGCTGTTTATTCAATATCTTGTTTAATTGAGTAGCAACTTCAGCTGCTTTCCAATGCAACATCTGGTTCCGCCTCATGGGATCGAACCACGACCGGCGCATTCAAACTGCGCTGCCCTACCTTTAGGCGAAGGCGGATTAGCTAAACCATCTAACAGTAGTTGCTTATCTTAAGATCGTCACCTAATCTTACAGTCAGTAACATGGGGGTGATCTATGAGGGACAAGATTCACAAACTTATTGTTGATGCGGTGGTGGTCGATCGTACACTGGAGGAACCATTCTCAGCACATGATGTACGCAGGATATGCCCAGGATGGGGACTCCCACGATACTATTCTTATCTTGCTGAGAATTGTTCGGATAATCAGCCGCAAGAGCTGGCTCTGTACATGCGGCTTGGTAGGGGAAGGTATGCACTAAACAAAAAAGGCAGCCTTTAAGCTGCCTCTCAAATCGGCTCTCGCGTTAAACGCAAATCACCATAATACAAAATATAGTATATTCCGCGTACACGGGCAACAGCCTATTGTGTTTTGTATCCCCAATGCACAGCCAGCTCGTCCAGACCGTCTTTGATATAATCACCTATGGTCTTCCGGTCACGCTGGCTCTCTGCCATATCCTTTATCTCCATCCCCTGCCCGACGACCTTAATCATAAGGTCAAAGGCTTTGCGGCCAAGCACAGGCTTACATTCATTCAACCGTTGTACCGCATCAATCATGCTGTCCGGCAACGGGTCAATGCCCTTGCCGCCGTCCACCTGCTCGCGGCCATAATCTATGGCAATTGTACCTTTCGCGCCTGACCGCTCCCAATATTGCCGAAACCGGCCGGCAGCCGCCCATTGTGCATCATTGATATGGCCGCGTGAATAGAGTGTGCCAACCGCACTCTCCTTGATATTCACATAGGCTTTGATCTTCGGCGGGTTCCAGCTCTCGCCTGAATGATCTGGTGAGTAAAACGGGTTCGGGACACGATGCACCCGAATATCGGATTTGAGGGTTCCCACCTCGCCGCGAGAGATTGCTTTTCGCTGTTCTTTTGATGGTGCCGCCATATGTATTTCCCTGCGCTGAATATCTATTGTAACTCTATAAACTACTGCTAATATTGAAACTTGTTGCCACATCATCTGAGGGGTAAACGAGTGCGTATGCAGCGTTTTATGAAGTGGCATTTGTCAGGTGACGACTGGATCGTTATGGATTGCCTGACTGGTGAGGAGGCTTTTGTTGGTGGCGCCAAGTATGGTGCATTGATTGAGGTCGAGGCTGAAAGATATGCTGAAACTCTCAATTGGTTACATAGTTATGCACCTCTAAACTCAGCGCCGTGGGTTCAAGAAGAGCCGTACGAAAGAGAATGACTGCACACGTCTGCAGCGTTAAGCCATCCCCAGCGCGTCCATATAAAGCTGGATCATTGCTTCTTCCTCCTGACGCTCATGCGCTTCCTTCTTGCGAAGGCGGATAATTGCGCGAACAGCTGGCGCATCGAAGCCTGAACCTTTCAGCTCAGCGAAAACCTCTTTGATATCATCACTGATAGTTTTCTTTTCTTCTTCCAAGCGTTCAATGCGCTCGATGAAAGCGCGAAGCTGGCCAACTGAAACGCTCTGTGCTGTATCGTGGGTAATGTCGTCACTCATGGCTTAATCCTTATGCTGCTAATGCTGGGTTTGCGGTTTCAATGCCTTGTTTTTTAAGTGCGTACAGAATTGTCGTGTGATCGACATCAAAGTGCTTGGCGAGGAATGGCAGAGATGTTTCAGGCCAGCGCAGTTTGATTGCGCATATGGCAGCGTGACGTGCCTTTGAAATTCTGTGTTGTCGCGTTTTGGCGTTCATTTGCTCAACAGGAATTTCATACAGATACGCCACGATCTCACGGGCTTGCTTGACGCTATCAAAGCCCATTCCAATGGCCTGCTGTGCAGCTTCATAAACTTCCGGAATAGGCGCTGCATCAACGGCATCCTTAATCCTTGCTGGGGATTTTTTTGTTACCTTGGCCAGCTTTTCTTTTGCTTCAGCACGTCTGCGCTCTGCCCATACGCGGCGAACAAGTTTAGGGTTCATCCCGCGATAGATGCTCACGTCTTCAATACTGGAGCCACGGCATCCAAAGTCCACTTCTGTTTTCATTTTCCTGCCTGCCTCATGCGTTTGAAAGTATTGATCTGCGCGCTTCGCTCGAGGTGGATCAGTTGTTCAATTTCAGCCTCTGGCCTGCCCATAGCTGCCGCGATTTCCAACGTATCTTTCCCCATGCGGAACATATCGAGTGCCGTCATGCCGCCACTCCGATGATCTGCCAGCCCTTGCCGTCATTCGGCTTGAGCAAGTGCTCAGGAATGCGGCAACCATCCTGCCATGGCAGAGCTCCAAGCAGAGGGTTCCAGCGGCGATGCAGCCTTGCTTGCTCGAGGTAAAACTCGAGTTTGCGCTCCTGTTCAGCCTGCGGCAGCGCGAAAACATCAATCTTTGTCACGGTCGCAGGCTTCGCCAGCCCTTCACCGGCTTTGATCCGGGCGTTGTAGCTTTCACGAATAGCCTTGACGAAATACGCCCATTTGGACGCGGGGTGCTGCATTCTCGCCGCAACGGTGCGGATTGTCGGCAGGATATCGGTTTCCACATCAACGCCAGCACCAATCAACCCGATGATAGCGCCCAGATCGAGTGCACCATGCGGATGAATTTTATCTCCCGCCGCTTCTGTCAGCTTTTTCGTTAAATCCCTGAGGTCAAGATTTTGCTTTTGAGAAAGATCAGCAGCAGCATTTACGCCAAGGTCTTGCG
>NZ_ANNO01000171.1:0-11541 GCF_000409565.1 Pseudochrobactrum sp. AO18b | reverse complement strand
GCCCCCCCCCGCCCCTGTCATCCTGACACCCTAGCGTATAGCTATTTGCAAGCTGACGGCCATCATGTGAAAACTCCGCATGGATGCTGATCCAGCTATTGCTTTCCAGCCATTTCAACTTGCGTCGTACAGTAGATTCAGAACAGCTGCTTTCCTTGCAGATTTGTTCGACTGTTGGAAAGCAACGCCCTGTTTTCCCATTCACCGCATTGGCGAGAGATATCAGCACCAACTTAGCAGCAGCGTCACCAATATCTTGCTCTAGCGCCCATGCGACAGCCTGAATACTCATGCTTCATACCTCGCTGCGTTTCTGACAGCAGAGCAAGCGACATCAATGAACAGATCAACCTGTGTGACTGGTCCGTTGCGCTGCTTTGCAATGTGGAATTCAAGCTTGTTTTTTACTTCTGCCAGCCTGTCCTGACGGGCAATTTCCTTATCCATATCATCGTGCTTTTCACGCTCAAGGTAGTAAGCCTCGCGGTAAAGAAAGATGATTGTGTCGGCATCTTGCTCGATGGCTCCGCTATCACGCAGAGCAGACAGCTGAGGGCGTTTATCGGCTTGTTGCTCCACAGCACGGTTTAACTGGGAGAGAAGCACAACAGAGATATTGTACTCACGTGCCATAGATTTGAGCGCACCGGTCATTTCCGCAATTTCATTTGTACGGTTGCCGGAATAGCGATTACTGGCGCGGATCAGCCCAAGATGGTCAATCATCAGGCAATCAAGAGTATGACCGGCCTTTTCAGAGGCTTCCAGCATCACTTCAAGTTTGACGCGGATATCCGAAATAGAAAGCCCGGACTGCTCTTCAATGAGCAACGGCAGGCCGTCCATTTCTTTCTGAACGCGCTTCAATGCATAGAGGTCTGGCTGAGACAATCGACCTGTGACTAAATCCTGATAAGGAATACGAATATTATCGTCATAGGCCAGATCCGACACGGCTCTGGCCGCCAGCTTCTCAGCATCCATTTCGAGGGAAATAAAGCCAACGCCATGACCCTGCTTGGCAAGTTTGCAGCCAACAGACATTGCAACGGAAGTTTTACCCATTGATGGACGCGCACCAATCAGCGTCAGATCGCGCTTATGAATTCCGCCGGTCACATGATTGATATCCGATAGCCCCCACGACAGGCCGGTAATACCTGTGCCGGTCGCCATAGCTATTTCAGCAGCGATGATTGCGTTAGATGCGGCGTGAGATACAGACACCTGAGACTTACGTTTAGAGCCACGGCGTAAATCAGAAACGATATCATCAAAGATCACGCCAGCCTTAGTAACAAGCTCAGCGGGATTGGAGTTCGGATCACGTGCAGCTGCACTCAGGCTTTCGGCCTGATCTGCCAGCGCCAGCCGTGCTGATTGCTCAATAACCTGTTTAGCGCTCTTCTCGATATTGGCAGAGCCAAGCACTGACGAAGTGGCAAGACGAGCCAGATAATGCGATATACCCTGCCCTGTAGACTGCTCGTGCGTTTCTGCTACAACTTGAGGCAACAGCTTGACCAGAATATCAGGACGAGCAGAATTAAAGCGCTCATGTGCCGAAGCAATTGCCTGATAGATATGCTGGTGTACAGGTTCAATGAAGTGTCTGGCTTCCAGCATAGATGCTACACGGCTAAAGCCACCAAGCATCAGCGAACCAAGAACCTCTTGTTCAATTTCAATAACAAAATCAGCTTGGTTGAGTGCAATGGTCATATCGCACCCAAGTTTTTCTGAATGATTGGGCATTCATAGCAGTGGAAAGCTTTCAGGCAGCGTTTAGCCTCAATCGCATCTAAAAATGCGCCTGTGCTATCAGCCTTGGCCTTAGCATCGACATAAGCCTGCCAGAGGATAAATTCATCTGTTGTGACTGACATAAGTACTGGCTTCATGCTGCCTCACTTTCGCGCTCTTTGCGGCGGGAGATTTCAGCATCAATCAACGTCACAACCTGACGGCGATGCTGTAAAATCTCTTCCTGCTGAATGAACCAAGCCTCACCACGCGTTTTCTTGCTCTGATGAAGGGATATGAAATCTTTGAGGGAATTGACTTGTCCCTCGGCAATTGTGCGCATAGTGCGCAGATTAAGAGTGACCGACATGCGGCACCCGATAGGTTTGAGAACCACCAAACAGATCATCACCAGCAGGCTGCAAAAGACCACTATCAATCAGCCAGCGGCCAACGATGACCGGCACTGTTCGACAGTCAGGCAATGTGAAATAGACATACCCGCCGCCCTTTTCGACGGCGCGAGTTTCTTGTGAATGTTCACGCACTAACGTTGCCCCTCCCTCTAGGCGAGAAAGAACCGGCTTGGTGAAGCGGGGCATTTTCAATTCCTCTGTCATTCTCTCAACTCCGGACAAATCCATTCGGCTGCACCTGCAGCCCACGTTCTAAAGCTGACCGCAATCTTGTGCCGCCGACTGAATGACAGCCAACGAAGCAAGACGGGCGGTTTCGGCGCGATATGCGGCTTGTTTTCTTCTCCCATCGAGGATTGCCTTCATTTCTTCGATTTCTCTGTTTTCAATCCTGCTAGCTTCTTTGTTGAAGACAGCCCTCACTCTGCGGCGCGTCCATGCACCGTTGCGCTTACTCAAATCTGAATACGCCCGCTCCAACATGGACTTGATCGTTTCGCGCACACCGCGCTGACCAATGATTTCGTCCAGCAGAGAAGCGGCCATATCGACATCAGTCATCGTCGGCTCCTTGGCTGAAAAATCCACGTTCTTGGATGAAATTCCCACGTTCATGGGTGGCTCCTTTGTTACGTTTCAAATCAGCGACGACTTGAGACGAGACAGGAGCAACCAGTGCATGGAGCCAGTGGGAAAGATTGCGCTGCGCATACTGAATAAAAACAGACATGCGCAGATACACCGCCAAAGGACTGGAATTGATGGCCGAGACGATCAAGCGGGGGCAAAGAGCCGCCTCGGCCTCACCGGTGGGAGGAGTGACCGGTGATATGAAATAGAAAGAAGAGATCATTTTGCCCCTCCTTGACTCAGTTCAGGCGACATGAATTCATGTTCAACATTCTGAACTGATAGAGGGGGCGACAATGAGCTATCAACGAGCAAAGAAGATCCTGACGGAAATACGCACAAACCACATTCGCGTAGCGGCGAATGATCCGAAGATGTGGGATTTGTCCCTTGCTCTGGAAGAGATGTGTTCTGGCATTCAGCAGCAACTGGATCAGATACAGCAGAACCAAGCAACGATAGCTCAAATGCTTCAACACAAGAAGTAAGGGCGATTGCTTGAGATGCGGAATATCCGCTTTCAGCAAGCGCGGTTAAAAATCCGGAATGTTGCGTGATAAATGGGGTCGCGTGGCTCATGCTGCGCGATCCTTTTTCTTTGGATTAGGCAGCCTATCTCGCTCCAGTCGCATATATGCGCGGACTTCGATTTCTGTTTCTGGCCACACTCTGCCACCTGCACGGAGCCTTTCAATTAGACGCCCGTTTTTGGCCGCTTTGATCCCAAAACGAAAAGCGCCAGTTCCGGTCTCAGATAGAAAAGCTTCAATTTCTTCGAGAAGTTTCTTACTCATAATCACGGTATACACGCAATCGCGTGCATATGCAATACACGCAACTACGTGCACACGCTTTTCCGTGCATATGATAAAAACAAGACATGGTAGAAAACTGGAAAACCCGCCTTTTAAAGGCTGTTGATGAAGACCCTAGATCCGACCGAGCCATCAGCTTGGCGGTTGGCCTTGGCGTGAACACAGTTAACGAACTGCGTAATACCGATAAATCGCCCAGTATTGATAAAGTTCTCAAGCTGGCAGCTGAGCTTGGCCTGAATCTTGGTTATGTACTGTGGGGTGGCGATCAAGATAAATCGCCTATCCGCGGGGATAAAGAAATCCTCGAAACCCTGCACCGGATTGAAGGTCTGGATCAGCGCGGCGTGGAAGTTGTGTTCTCGGTGATCGATACAGTCATCAATCGTCAGCCTTCCAAACAAGAACAGTCATCCTCTGATGATCAACGCGAGCTTGCCACTCACCTCCGTGAGCCAAAGCCATAGATTCAGCTAATTCCTTAGCTTGAAAATCAACTTTCCTCATAGCTGCCAGCAGGCCGCCATTGAGCGTAGCCACACGTAGCAATTCCAGCTTATCAGCTTCTTTTCCTTTTTGGATGCGAGCAAACTTAATCATTCACCAACTCCGTGGATAACATCTCACAATACACTAACTGCACTTGCAAGAATCTCGTTTCCCGCAAGCGCTTATCATTTCACAAAATGAGAACATATCAAGAACGAATTTCAGTTTTAAATACGAAATAATTGCCACCAATGCTTTAGATAGACATAAAAAAAGCCACCCGATGTGGGTGGCTTTCTTCATAAGTGGGTATAAATTAAAACTTATAATTCACACCAATACGAACAGTATGGAATGGCGATTTTGTTGTAACGTTTATGCGTTCGTCCTCGTCACCAAGGCTGAATTTCATTTTGCCTAGGTCAGTGTAGAGGTATTCGCTTTTTACTGTCCAGTTATCGTTGATAGCGTATTCAGCGCCAGCACCAACAGTGTATCCTACACGCGATTTGGAATTGGAGAAACCAATCACGTCACCATCAAAATTAACGGATCCGTAGGTTTCAACTTTACCGTAAGCCACACCACCAGTTGCGTAAATCATGAAGCGTTCTGTTGGCAGATAACCAAGACGAACACGAGTTGTACCGAACCATTTAACTTTGGTGCCCAGTTCAGCTCCAATAACGTCAAAGCCATCGGTAAGGCTGCCAGAAACTTCGCCCTTCAGGCCAGAACCCTGAAAGTCTGTTTCGAGGCCAACAACTGTCTGGTCAAACTGCCAGTTATAACCGGCTTGTACACCACCAATAAAACCGCTCGATGTGATTTTTGCTGAACCGGATACGATATCAAACCAATCACCTGCGTCGTAATATTGCGCAGCGAATGGGTGCTTAAATTTTCCTCCAGCATAACCGGCGTTCAGACCAATGTATCCGCCAGTCCATGAAAAGGTGTCAGCGACAACTGGCGCTGGCTCCGAGTACACAACCGCATCAGCAGCATAGGCTGAGCTTGCAGCAAAAAGAACGGTAGAAGCTAATAATATACGTTTCATAATTCACCCCTATTTATTGAAGTGAATTCAGAATACGTCAAAATACATCTATTCAATATAGCAAAAATACAACACAAGACACCAAGAAACACCTTATACATTTGGAATTATAATATAAATTGATAATCAACAGCTTAGATGAAAGTCCTAATAACTATACTAAAATTTTAGAGAAAATATTGGTAATTTATTAGTTAAAAAATCGATTTAAATTGCAACTCTCAAGTGCACTAATATGAGCATCAGGCGAGTAGCAGCCTTTAGCCTGATTAAAACTCTGCACCACAAACAGTTCAGCCATTACGCAAACTCCCAGCGACTGATTCAGCTTTATCTTGACCAGATACAGTGAACATATCAAGAACGATTTAACGCAAGCGAACAGATTTTTAACGGATGGTTAAGGATACACTATATGTGGTGCAACCGACTATCTACGCCCACAATTAAGCGTATGATGTCTGTGGAGAATATTTTAAGGAGTAGATAATCATGCAGCCAGACCCACGCATGGACGGGGTAACCGCCAGTCAACTTGTTTCCGGTGCTTTAATAAGCGCCTTAGTATCTGCCTTGCGGCGCAAAGGCATATTTTCCGATAACGAAATCACCGAGATTTACACAGAAGCACTAACACTGCTTGAAATAGACCAAAGCCCACAGCTTGATTTTAAACGTGCATCAGACATGGCAATTGGGATGCTAAGAGCGCAGTTGGGCACGCCTAATAATGATAATTAATCTTAGGCGGCGAAATGTAGTGGAATCGTGGGAAGGCACACAAATGCCGGGTTTCTGGCTTGTGGAAATACCTCTATTTAAAGCTCTATACATACAATCGCGCACTCGTGAGTGAGGATCAGATAATATCTAAATTGTCAAATGCACCGCTGAAAATTTGCAGGTATTGCTCAATACTATAAAGTAGTTAAATTACGAGACACACAACATTTATAGGCTAGGTAAATCCAACGTGTCACACAGTTATGTCGCCTTTATTGATGAATCTGGGGATGATGGTTTTAAAAACTTTCGCGTTCCTTCAAGGCGTGGAGGTTCATCGCGTTGGTTGGTGATTTCTGCAATAGTTTTCCGAAAATCATACCATCTAGAGGCTGTAAAGTGGCGGGATGAGATAGTTGCGCAAATGCCTGACAGGAAAGGCAGAGAGTTGCATTTCGCTAACTTAAATCACGGTCAAAAACTCGCAGCTGCTAAAGCCTTATCGAGTAAGCCCATCAGGTCTATTAGTATCCTCTCGTGCAAAGAAAAAATACCAGAAGGTATCTACACGGCCAAAAACCAACTGTATTTCTATTTATGTCGGCATCTAATAGAGCGTATATCTTGGTTATGTAGAGACATGCGTCCGCATGTCCCCGAAGGCAATGGGAAGGTAGCGATTACCTTTTCCCGCCGTGGTGGCATGAACTATCAGGATTTTAGATATTATATGAGCCTCTTAAAAAGCAGTAATGCGGAAGACTGTCGAATTCACTGGCCTGTGATCGACCTCGAGGCTGTAGAAGCTAAAGATCATAGTAAGAATGCATCATTACAGCTTGCGGATATCATCGCTTCAGCGGTCGCATCAGGTGTTGAGCCTGATTTATATGGAAACTGCGAAGAGCGTTATGCAGAAATATTGAAGCAAGTGACCTATCAGCGGAAAGGAAGTTTCCTGAGCTATGGTATAAAATCTTTGCCAAAATTTGAGGAGTGCGACCTGTCAAAGGATCAAATTAAAATGATGAAGATATGGAAATAAAAAAGCAGCCCCCCGGCCCATAATTGCGATCTCTCGCCTGCAATCTTTCGAATGCTTTGGGTTATCCGGCGCTTGGCTGCCAAACACTGTATAGCATAGCTTCTAAGCGTATTCCAGAAATTTCTGTTAACTTCATTAGGATAAAAACCTATTTATCAGCTTAATTATTAATTATATTATTAAATCAGATAAATTAGATTTTATACGGATGATTGAAGTATGCGCCTCACCACGAGCGCCGGTCACTCCGGCGCTTTTCTTTTGCGCGGTGAATTGAATTTTAGCTAGACTAGCCCAATCTGATATACTACCATTTCACTGCCTTGCTCTATCCAAGAGTATCACCCTCAAGCCTCAGCTTTTGCTGGGGCTTTTTTTGAGACGTTATTCTGAAGCGTTGCGCTCACTCTAAAGATATCTTCAGGGGCAGTTTCTGATAGCCACCATACTACCACATCACGAAAGAGTTATTATTTCTCGACTTCACCCCAGCTGCGCGCTAAGCTCTTGAAAGGTTACGCGCCCTCCTCGCTCTGTAATACATGGGAAGCTTTACAGAGGGAATCCGGATTGAGCGCGTAACCTGAAATGCCTGTCCCCAAACAGAAAGCTTCGGGTAACTCCGGAGCTTTTTGCTTTAATGTCGTATAGCGGCACTAGACTATTCTTTATTTCAAGTTAAGCTTACTGCACGATTCATGCATTCGGGGGATTGAAAATGCGTAAATTGGTAATTGGCCTTTCAATATTTTTCATTGGTACATCGGCAGCTTTGGCACATAGCGGCGGAACGGATTCAAAAGGCTGCCACACAGAGCGCAAGACTGGTATCTATCATTGCCATTAAGCCGAACAATATAGAATGAAATCAGCCCGCCTCGTGCGGGCTTTTTGCTGCTCTTAATGGACTCGACAACTTTTATTGAATCAGAGACGATCAATATGCAGCCCCTTGAAGGCGTAATGGTTGACTACCTTACCAAACCTTCTAGGCGACCTGCATCCTGTGCCTGCACTTGATGGAATAGGCCGTGGCAGCCGCGCTTGGCAAGGCTACGACAACCGCCGGATGCTGCAGGAAGTCGCACAGGGCTGCCAAAGGATGCTCGCGACATCCAATGGCAGGCCGGTAATCGTACGAACGGCGGCTTATCCGTTCACTACGGTACTTGAGCGAAACCCTTTTAGGTATCGTTCCGGAGCGATCCGAGGGCATTTATATGCGAAAGCTTAAAAACCTTCTGATCAATATCACAATCAAGTTCGATGTGGCCGCCTGCCTCTTCGGTATCGCAGCCATCATTCATGCTTTGAAGTGATGCTTAAGGGCGTTGAGGCTTAATAACCTCAGCGCCTTTTTGCATTCTGATTCTAGCATGGTTGGGGTGTAGTGCAAATAAAATACACGCTATTGCGTTTATTCTATTGTAATGCACGCAGAAGCGTGTATATTCAATCCATCAACAGCGCGAAGAAGCAAACGCCGATCCGCTAAACGATGGAGAGAACCAATGAGCCTTTATGCATACAGCGCAGAACTGCATGACCCAGTGCTTGGCTTTGTTATTTTTCAGGATGAAGTTGAGCTTGATGTGTCCTTCTCAATGGAAGGCTGTGAACCACGCATAACAGTTGAAGGCGTCTATAAGAACGGCATCAGCCTGTTCAACGGTTCTCCTGTACTCAACAAAATCGCTCATATGGTCGCTGATCAGGCGCAGGATGATGACTGGCTTATCGGTCGCGTAGTTGAAGATTATGCCGATGAAATGCCGAGGGCTGCATGATGGATGAGGAATTAGAAACACTCGTCTGGAACGCCTATTGGGATGAAGGCAACACCAAGACGGCACTGGAACGTGTCGTTCAGGTTGTGCGTGATTACGACAAGGCCGCCCTTTCCACTTCCAATTCCAAAGTCACCAAGATCGTTCCACGCCGGAGGGCTGCATGAAGCGCTCTGACCTTGAAAAAACAAAGGCCGAAATAGAACACGGCCTCAAAACAACCTCCGACATTCCAACCCGCCGTTATCTTGAGAAGAAATTCTATCAAGTGACCGAGCTATTGAAGGAACTGGCAGCATGAGCGCCGCACCCGCAATTATCGAACAGACAGCAGAACTCCAGCCGGTTCAGCAGAACGAAGCCGCAGCTATCATTCAGGTGATTGAACGCGCGGCCATGAACCCGAATGTCGATATCGACAAGATGGAGCGCCTTTTGCAGATGCAGGAACGCACCATGGATCGCAATGCAAAAGCGGCTTTCAATTCTGCCTTCGCCCGTATGCAACCTGAACTGCCAGCCATTGAGAAGAACGGCAAAAGCAACAACGGCGCTTATGGTCTTTGGGAAGATATTCAGGGCGGCATCCAGCCGGTGCTGGCTAAGCATGGCTTTGCTCTGTCATTCAAAACCAAAGTCGAGCAAGACGCCATTACCGTCACCGCCATTCTTCACCATGAAGAAGGCCATGACGACAGCACCGACTTGAAGCTGCCAACCGATAAAAGCGGCAGCAAGAACGCTGTGCAGGCGGTTGGCTCCTCGGTCAGCTATGGCAAGCGTTACGCAGCCTGCGCCCTGCTCAACATCCGTGTTGGCGGCGAAGATGATGATGGATCGGCAACCGGTGAAATCGTCAATCATGATCAGCGTCCCACCGCACCGAGCAAATCCAGTGCTGCACTGAAACGTGCCGACGAAAACGGCGATGATGCGTGGAGCCGCCTGATCAAAGACGTTCGCGCCGATATGGCTGATTGCCAGTCACTCGTCCGGCTTGAAGCCATCAAACAGCATTATCGCAGCCGGGCAACCGGTGAACGCTGGCCGCGCGCTTGGATGGATGCGCTTGCCAACGAATTTGAAACTTATGAACAGGCATTCGGAGAACAAGTATAATGGCCGGTTCAGTCAATAAAGTCATTCTGGTCGGCAATCTTGGTGCTGAGCCCGAAATCCGCCGCCTGCAATCCGGTGAGCCAGTTGCCAATCTGCGTATTGCAACATCAGAAAGCTGGCGCGACCGCCAGTCTGGTGAGCGTAAGGACAAGACCGAATGGCACAGCGTTGTAATCTTCAACGAAAACCTTGCAAAACTCGCAGAGCAATATCTGAAAAAAGGCGCCAAGGTTTACGTTGAAGGCCAGCTGCAAACCCGTAAATGGGCTGACCAACAGGGTAACGACCGCTACACGACCGAGATTGTTCTGCAGAAGTTCCGTGGCGAATTGCAGATGCTCGACAGTCGCAGCGAAGGTCAAAAGCAAGGTCAATCACAACAATCCGGTCAGTCCTACGCCCAACAGTCTGGCGGCTACGGCGGCATGGATGATGATTTACCATTTTGAGGTGAGCCATGAGCAAGAAAGACAAACCAATCTATGGCTTCATACGCTTGGGCAACGCTCTTGTACCGGCCATGAATTACGATCTGGCCGCTCTTGAAAGTATCGCTCAGGGCGAACTAGTCAAAGTCGAAATCAAGCAGTTTCGTAATGTCGGCCGTCACCGTGCCTATTGGGCAATGCTTCAAGAGGTAATTGATGCTTGCGGTTTGGATTACAATGCGGAGAAACTGCACGATCTGATTAAGCTGCATAACGGCGTTATTGATTTTATCACCCTACCGAGCGGCCTGACTGTCTCTATTCCCGCATCCATTTCCTTCGACAAAATGAGCGAAACTGACTTTCAGACCTTCTTTCGCAAGGCTGAAACATGGCTCGCTAAAACATACGGATATTTCCGTCAGGAGGCAGCATAATGCAGACTGTTCCTATGACAGCCCCTTATGAGTTTCGCCGCAGCAAAAAGCTAGCGCAGGCTCATATCCGCTCAACAACTGAATTGAGGAACGCGCCGGAAGTGCTGGCCAATCGTCAGAAACGCCTGAATGACCGGATTTCCGATATTCTGGCTGATGAACTGGCTGCCGCTTTAGCCGCTCTCAACTTCAATGAGGCGCAGGCATGAGCAAACGTATGGAGTTCACCCGTAAGGACAAGGCAAAGATCATCGCCCGTGCAAACGGCAAATGTGAAAAGTGCTCTGCCATGCTCAAAACCGGCGAAGGCGAAGTGGATCACATTCTACCTTGTGCACTCGGCGGCGAGGCAACGATTGCCAATGGCCGCCTGCTCTGCCGTGTCTGTCATGTTGAAAAGACGGCCGGAGACATCAAAGCAATTCGTAAATCAGACCGGCAGCGTGACAAGTCCAGCGGTGCGGTAAAGCCAAATTCCGCCCTCTCCGGCCGCAAATCTCCCAAGCCTCCACTCACCAAAATCGTTCAGAACCGTCGCTCACTTTACGAGCCAATCCAGCCACAGGAGCGCATGTAATGACAAAACCATTCATCGACAATGAAAAATACTGCACCACTGGCGAAACTAAAAACCACTTCGGTATTACGCTTCATCGCATCAAAGCCAAAATTGCTATCGGCGTTATTGCTGCCGGAACAATCGGCGGCTGGGTAGAGAAAGAAAGTAATATCTCGGTCTCCGACAATGCATGGGTCTCCGGCGATGCACGGGTCTCCGGCGATGCACGGGTCTACGGCGATGCATGGGTCTACGGCAATGCACGGGTCTCCGGCGATGCACGGGTCTAC
>NZ_ANNO01000170.1:0-3747 GCF_000409565.1 Pseudochrobactrum sp. AO18b | reverse complement strand
CGGGGGCTTTTTTATTTAGAGTGCCAGACACCCTATTGGGCACACAATGGTAGCTCTAACTTCCTACAATCAATGACCGGATACCATCTGCAACAAATTGCACTGCCAGAGCGGCAAGGATAACGCCGAGCAGGCGGGTGAGGATGGAGCGGCCTGTTTCGCCCAAGAAGCGATCCACGCGCTCTGCAAGCAGAAATACGATGTAAGAAAGTACGATACAGGCGAGCAGAATGCCGAGCAAAGCAAGTCTGCTGCCAATGGTCGGAAATGTACCGCCGAGAAGGACTGTGGCGGAAATAGCGCCCGGGCCGGCAATCAGCGGAATGGCCAGCGGGAAGGCGGCAACATTGCGGATATGGTCTTTGGTGATGGCAACTGTCGCGCTTTTCTCATGGCGTTCCTGACGGCGCTCAAAGATCATTTCAAACGCGATCCAGAACAGCAAAAGACCACCGGCAACGCGGAACGCGCCGAGTGTGATGCCGAACAGCATCAGAATTTGCGCGCCGGCAATGGCAAAGAGCGCGAGGATGATAAAGGCGATGATGCTGGCGCGTTTGGCAACCTGTGCCCGTTCACGGCGATCCATGCCGGTGGTAACGGCGAGAAACAGCGGTGCAAGCCCCGGCGGATCAATGGTTACGAGCAGTGTGACAAAGGCGCTGAAGAGACTGTCATAAAAGCTCATCCGTGTTCCTGTTCTTGTTCTTTATGAATGATTGTAAGAATTATGCCTGTCTTTGCCGTATAAGCGCAAGATGGTTCTTGTGCCGGTTCTGAAAGGCCGATTGATGAAGTATTCTGATGCATTTGCCCCCGTCCCGAACGGGAAACAAGAATATTCTCTGATTTATGCGTGACAGGGTGATAAATATGCCAAAAAAGCACAAAATCGGCTATATTTGGTGTGTATGAAGGCCGCTGCAAGGCAGTCGAAATTTCGTGATTTTGATGTTATGGGATAGAGTACAATCTATCAAAACTAATCGATTCTTTATGAAAGATATTTGAATAGTGACAGACCTTACTCCGCCGCCCGGTTCAGACGAATTTAACGGCATTGAACCGATTTCTATTGTGGAGGAGATGCAGCGGTCCTACCTCGATTACGCTATGAGCGTTATCGTCAGCCGCGCGCTTCCTGATGTTCGTGACGGGTTGAAGCCGGTCCACCGGCGTATTCTCCATGCCATGAATGAGATGGGGCTCGCATGGAACCGCTCCTACCGTAAATCTGCCGGTGTCGTCGGTGAAGTGATGGGTAAATACCATCCGCATGGTGACGCCTCGATCTATGATGCACTGGTGCGTATGGCGCAGGACTTCTCCATGCGCGAACCACTGGTTGACGGGCAGGGTAACTTCGGTTCCATCGACGGCGACAGTGCCGCGGCGATGCGTTATACCGAGTGCCGTCTGGAAAAAGTTTCCTCGGTTCTGCTCGAAGATATCGACAAGGACACTGTTGATTTTCAGGACAATTATGATGGTCGCGAACAGGAGCCTAAAGTGCTTCCGGCTCGCTATCCGAACCTGCTGGTCAATGGTTCCGGCGGTATCGCCGTTGGTATGGCCACCAATATTCCGCCGCACAACTTGGGTGAAGTGATCAATGGCTGTATTGCCCTGATCGACAATCCTGAAATGTCACTGGAAGAAATGATCGAGATTATTCCGGGGCCTGATTTCCCGACCGGTGGTTTGATCCTCGGCCGCTCTGGTATTTATTCGGCTTACAGCACCGGTCGCGGTTCTGTGCTGATGCGTGGCCGTGTGACCATCGAGCCGATGCGCAATGACCGTGAATCCATCGTGATCACGGAAATTCCGTATCAGGTCAATAAAGCATCCATGATTGAGAAAATGGCCGAACTGGTACGCGACAAGCGTATTGAAGGCATTTCCGATCTGCGCGACGAATCCGACCGTGACGGTTATCGTGTGGTTGTTGAACTGAAACGCGATGCCAATGCTGATGTGGTGCTGAACCAACTTTACCGCTACACCCCGCTGCAGACCTCTTTCGGCTGCAATATGGTGGCGCTGAATGGTGGTAAGCCGCAACTTCTGACCTTGATGGAAGTGCTGAATGCGTTTGTGCATTTCCGTGAGGAAGTTGTCAGCCGCCGCACCAAATTCTTGCTGAATAAAGCCCGCGAACGTGCGCATGTCTTGGTTGGTCTGGCGATTGCCGTTGCCAATATCGACGAAATTATTGCGCTGATCCGCCGTGCGCCGGATCCTGCAACGGCGCGTGAGCAGTTGATGACACGCCGCTGGCCTGCAGCCGATATCGCACCGCTGATCCGTCTGATCGATGATCCGCGTCATGTTCTGAATGATGACAGCACCTATAATCTGTCGGAAGAACAGGCACGCGCTATTCTTGAACTGCGCCTGCAGCGCCTGACAGCTCTCGGCCGTGATGAAATCGCTGATGAACTGAACAAGATCGGCGAAGAAATCAAAGACTACCTGTCTATTCTGGCATCGCGTGAGCGCATTCTCGGCATTGTTAAGGATGAAATGGCTGCGGTTCGTGATGAATTCGCTACGCCACGCCGTACTGAACTGACCCTTGGCGGCGCTGAAATGGATGATGAAGATCTCATCGCCCGTGAAGATATGGTCGTTACTGTCAGCCATGCCGGTTACATCAAGCGTGTGCCGCTGAATACCTATCGTGCGCAGCGCCGCGGCGGCAAAGGCCGCTCGGGCATGGCGACGAAGGACGAGGATTTTGTTACCCGTCTGTTTGTGGCCAATACCCATACGCCGGTGCTGTTCTTCTCCTCGCGTGGTATCGTTTATAAAGAAAAAGTCTGGCGTCTGCCAATCGGTACTCCGCAATCCCGCGGTAAGGCATTGATTAATATGCTGCCTTTGCAGCAGGGTGAACGTATCACCACGATCATGCCATTGCCTGAGGATGAGGCAAGCTGGGCAGAACTTGACGTGATGTTCGCCACAACGCGCGGTACTGTGCGCCGTAACAAGCTGTCCGATTTCGTTCAGGTCAACCGCAATGGTAAGATTGCGATGAAGCTGGAAGAAGAGGGCGATGAAATCCTCTCGGTCGATACTTGTACGGTTAATGACGACGTGCTGCTCACCGCTGCCGGTGGCCAGTGTATCCGCTTCCGTGTGGATGATGTGCGCGTCTTTGCCGGTCGTAATTCGATTGGTGTACGCGGTATCAATCTGGCTGACGGCGATAAAGTTATCTCCATGGCTATTCTTGAGCATGTGGAAGCGACACCGGCTGAGCGTACAGCCTATCTGAAGCGCGCTGTTGCTGAGCGCCGCAGCCTCGGCTCGGATGATGTGGAAGATATCGCAGTCGTCGGTGAAGACGTGACCGAAGATGCGGAACTCAATGATGAGCGCTATGAAGAGCTGAAAGCCCATGAGCAGACTGTTCTGACAGTCAGCGAGTTCGGTTACGGCAAGCGTTCTTCGTCCTATGAATTCCGTATTTCCGGCCGTGGCGGTAAGGGTATCCGCGCCACTGATACATCGAAGACTGATGAAATCGGTGCGCTGGTTGCGCTGTTCCCTGTGGAAGCAAGCGACCAGATCCTGCTGGTGTCGGATGGCGGTCAGCTGATCCGCGTGCCGGTTGGCGGTATCCGCATTGCCGGTCGCTCCACCAAGGGCGTAACCATCTTTAACACCGCAGATGGTGAAAAGGTTGTGTCGGTAGAACGGATTTCTGAAACCGATGATGAAGAGGATGAAACCTCGGAA
>NZ_ANNO01000169.1:0-2441 GCF_000409565.1 Pseudochrobactrum sp. AO18b | reverse complement strand
GTGGGGGGGGGGGGTTTTTTATTGTGCTCACATAAAGAAAAAGGCGGTGTCTTCTCACACCGCCTTGAAATAAAAGCCTGGACTGGAGGTTCCGGCTGCAACTGCCCTCTGATTAAAGAGGTATTTTGTATCTATTTAGGCCTGATTTAGGCGAAACCAAGATATTATCTCTTCACTTATGCGTGTGTAATGCGCTTTGATCTGGTGCCGCGGGCGACACGCCGTACAGAGCGCAGGTCGAAGACGGATTTCTGATTGCTCAGACGCCTGGAGGCACTTTCTTCGATCATCAGGATAATGGCTGCAAACATCATCGCGACGATCATTGAGATTGCGAGAATAAATAGCATCATCATTTTATCCTTTCGCTTATATTACGCGCAAGCGACACAAAGGTTGCATAAAATCTTTCATCTTGTGGCATGTGAGATCTGTGCGGTTACTGTGTTGCCCGTAATATAGGCGTTTTCACTTGAATTATTTCTGACCGGTCTATTCATGCTAGGTTCACTTTGGGAGCGCGTAAACCTATGCTTTTGATGTAAGACTGAGGCTTAGAGAGGTTCTTGCTCCGCTCTTTGCTGAACCCGTTATGTACTTCGCTTTAGAGATTGAAATTGGTCAGTATAATGATTAATTCATTTGGTATGAAAACAGCTCTCTATGCAGGATCATTTGATCCGGTCACCAATGGTCATCTTGATGTTCTGCGCGGGGCTCTCGGGCTGGCTGACAAGGTGATTGTCGCTATCGGCGTCCATCCGGGCAAAACCCCGATGTTCAGCTTTGAAGAGCGGGTTGAGCTGCTGCGCGAGGCCGGAGAGCAGGCTTTCGGCAAAGATAATAGCCGTATTGATTATACCAGCTTCAGCGGTCTGGTTGTGGACACTGCCAGAAGTTTCAATGCAACGCTGATGGTGCGCGGTTTGCGCGATGCCACTGATTTTGATTATGAAATGCAGATGGCCGGTATGAATACAGGTATGGCACCGGATGTGCAGACTGTGTTTTTGCCCGCTTCCCCCGATGTGCGTTTTATTACTGCCACACTGGTGCGCCAGATTGCGGCAATGGGGGGCGATGTCAGCCGCTTCGTGCCGCCTGTTATCGAAAAAGCCCTAAAGCATAAGCTTAAAAAATAAGAATTTAGCTTCACACAGGAAAAATCATGTCCTTTTTGCGTAAATTTCTGGCTGTCACAGCCTTTCTCGCATTTTCAGCAACTGCCGCTTTGCAGCCGGTCAATGCGCAGGCCGCAGACCCTGAAAATACAGTGGTTCTGACTCTGAAAGACGGTGATGTCGTTATTGAACTGCGCCCTGATCTGGCTCCGAAACATGCGGAGCAGATCAAGAAACTGGTGCGCGATGGTGCTTATAACGGCGTTGTGTTCCACCGCGTGATTGACGGCTTTATGGCGCAGACCGGTGACGTAGAGTTCGGTAATGCGGATAAGGACTATAATCCGGGTCGCGCAGGCACCGGCGGTTCCTCCTATGGTAATATTCCGGCAGAATTCTCCAAGCAGCCATTTGTGCGCGGCACCGTCGGCATGGCACGCAGCTCATCGCCGGATTCTGCCAATTCGCAGTTTTTCATCATGTTTGATGAAGGCTCGTTCCTGAACGGCCAGTATACTGTTGTCGGCGAAGTCATCAGCGGCATGGAAACCGTCGATAAAATCAAAAAAGGCAGCAAATCTGCCAATGGCGCGGTTGATAATCCTGACCGTATCGTTAAAGCCATTGTTCTGGCCGATCGTAAGTAATTCTACTTTAAACGCGGCTGTCTGAGTTGCAGCCTGAAAAATCTACAGGAGAAGCCCCATGGCTTATAAAGATCCGGAAAATACACTGGTACTGGAAACCACTAAAGGTACAGTTGCAATCGAACTCTATCCAGATCTGGCACCAGGTCATGTTGCCCGTATTAAAGAACTCGCACGTGAAGGCGCTTATGACGGCGTTGTATTTCACCGCGTGATCGATGGTTTCATGGCACAGACCGGCGACGTGAAGTTCGGCAAACAGGGCGGTTCCAGCTTCAACCCATCCCGCGCCGGTATGGGCGGTTCGGACAAGCCTGACCTGAAGGCAGAATTCACCAATACCAAGCACGTACGCGGTACCTGCTCGATGGCTCGCAGCCAGAACCCGAACTCGGCTAACTCCCAGTTCTATATCTGCTTTGCTGATGCACCTTGGCTGGATCGCCAGTACTCCGTATGGGGTCAGGTTATTGAAGGCATGGACAATGTTGACAAGATCAAGCGCGGTGAGCCGGTAACTGATCCGGATTCAATCACTTCTGCAAAAATCGCTGCCGACATTTAAGTATCTGATCCAAAAGCCGCCGTGCCGGTCTGCAAATGGCAATTTTCTGCGCTCCGGTGCTCACGTACAGTCAGTACGCTCTGCTCCGGTGCTCAAAAATCACCATTT
>NZ_ANNO01000168.1:0-13770 GCF_000409565.1 Pseudochrobactrum sp. AO18b | reverse complement strand
GTTATGGTTCAAGCCGTAACGCGCCCTTTATTTTTTGCCCGCTGTTCTGTATGGCAAGGCAATGCGAATTTTAGAAAAATTTGAACTTCCCGAAATTGAGGCCAGTGATGCGCGTCGATCTGTTTGATTTTGATCTGCCGGAAGAGCGTATTGCGCTACGTCCGGTTACCCCGCGCGATCATGCAAAACTGTTGCGCGTTATCCCTGATCAGCCTTTGCAGGATCTGCATGTTGGCGATCTGCCGGATTTGCTGCGCGAAGGTGATGCGCTGGTTTTCAATGATACCAAAGTTATTCCGGCGCAGCTTGAGGGTACGCGTGAGCGTGACGGCACAGTCGCAACCGTGAGTGCGACCTTGCATATGCGCACCGGCGCTGACCGCTGGAAAGCATTTTTGCGCCCTGCAAAGCGCGTGAAGGAAGGTGAGCGTATCCGTTTTGGCCATTCGGGTTCCAGCTGTTTCTTAGGCACACTGGATGCTCTGGTTGCAGAAAAACACGATAGCGGCGAGGTGCTGCTGGTGTTTGATGTCTCCGGCGCTGTTCTGGATGAGGCTATTGCTTCGGTCGGGCATATTCCGCTGCCGCCTTATATCGCGTCCAAACGGGCTGAAGATGCGCAGGACAGACAGGATTATCAGACTGTCTATGCGCGTGAAGAGGGCGCTGTTGCAGCACCGACTGCCGGTCTGCATTTCACTCCGGAACTGCTGGAGCGCATTCGCGCCAAAGGCGTGGAAGAGCATTTTGTGACGCTGCATGTAGGTGCAGGCACCTTCCTGCCGGTTAAGGCTGATGATACTGCCGACCACAAAATGCATGCGGAAATCGGCTATGTCTCTGAGGAAACCGCAGCAGCACTCAATCATGTGCATGAGCGGGGCGGACGGATTATCTCTGTCGGCACGACGTCGCTGCGCCTGATTGAGAGTGCAACCGATGAGGACGGTATTATTCGTCCTTGGTCGGGCGCGACCGATATCTTCATCACACCCGGCTATAAGTTCCGTGCGATTGATATGCTGATGACCAATTTCCATCTGCCGCGCTCGACATTGTTCATGCTGGTCTCGGCTTTCAGCGGTTTCGAGACAATGCAGGCGGCCTATGCCCATGCCATTAGCAACGAATACCGGTTTTACTCCTATGGCGATGCCAGCCTTCTGTCGCGTCGCACTTAACGGACTCTGATATGACTAGTGAAAATTTTGAATTTAAAGTGCTGGCAACAGACGGCAAAGCGCGTCGCGGTGAAATTACTATGCCGCGCGGCACTATCCGCACACCGGCCTTTATGCCGGTTGGCACCGCAGGCACCGTCAAAGCCATGTATATGGATCAGGTCAAAGACCTTGGTGCGGATATTATCCTCGGCAATACCTATCACCTGATGCTGCGCCCGGGTGCCGAGCGCGTGGCACGTCTTGGTGGCTTGCATGAGTTTGGCGGCTGGCAGGGGCCGATCCTCACCGATTCTGGCGGTTTTCAGGTGATGTCACTGGCGCAGCTGCGCAAGCTGACAGAGCAGGGCGTAACTTTCCGCTCGCATATTGACGGCCGCGCTTATGAAATGTCGCCGGAGCGTTCCATTGAAATTCAGGGACTGCTTGATAGCGATATCCAGATGCAGCTCGATGAATGTACGGCACTGCCTGCATCCTTCAATGTGATGCAGAAGGCAATGGAACTGTCATTGCGCTGGGCAGAACGTTGTAATGTGGCCTTCGGCGATCAGCCGGGCAAAGCGATGTTTGGTATCGTTCAGGGCGGTGACAATGTGCAACTGCGCGAGCAATCCGCGCAGGCGCTGAAGGATATGGATCTCAAAGGCTATGCCGTTGGTGGTCTGGCTGTTGGTGAGCCGCAGCAGGTGATGCTGGATATGCTGGATGTGACCTGTCCGATCTTGCCGCATGAAAAACCACGCTATCTGATGGGCGTTGGTACGCCGGACGATATGCTGAAATCGGTTGCGCGCGGCATTGATATGTTCGACTGCGTTATGCCGACCCGTGCAGGCCGTCATGGTCTGGCCTTTACCCGTCGTGGTAAGGTGAACCTGCGTAATGCGCGTCATGCGGAAGATCATCGCCCGCTGGATGAGATGTCTACCTGTCCGGCATCAAGCCAGTATAGCCGCGCTTATCTGCATCATTTGGTGAAATCCAATGAAGCGCTGGGCGGTATGCTGCTGACATGGAATAATCTGCATTATTATCAGTATCTGATGCAGGGCATCCGCGATGCGATTGAAGCAGGCCGCTTCAATGACTTCTTTGAAGAGACGACAGCAGAATGGGCCAAAGGCGATATTTCGCCTTTGTAACAGGCAATAAAAAAGCGGGAGAAATCCCGCTTTTTTATTTTGTGTTGAGAGCTGTGACAGCCCAGACCCGATGGGGAATTGCCAGAGGGTCTTCAGGAAAGCCTTTCAGTAAAACTTGAGAGAGCTCACTGTCAAAACGAACCGTTTCTTCAGCTGACAGGCTGGCCTTTACTCCGGCGCTCGCACGAATACGCCCGCGCCATGCTTCATGGCTGTAATAAACCGGCAGATCAAATGAGAAAGTTTCAATCGTTGTGAAACCGGCTTCTGCCAGATCCTGTAACCATTGCGGATAAATTCCGCTGCCACCGCCCATTGTCCATTTCGGATTGTATTTCAGAATAAGCTGTTCTGTTGCTTCAACAACATTCCCTGCAAAGGGCAACCAGTCGAAATGAACGATAATGATACGGCCGTGAGGTTTCAGAACCCGTTTTGCTTCTTGAGCCGCTTTCGGACGATCAAACCAGTGCCAGCATTGTCCGGCTGTCAAAAGATCAAAACTATCATTCGCTTCGGTAAGGCTCTCGGCTGAGCCTGTCCGGTAATGGATGTTAACTCCTGTGTCTCTGTCCAGTTCTGCAGCTTCATCAAGCAAGGCCTGCGTCGGATCAATACCGGTAACAATCAGCCCTTTTTGTGCAAGACCGCGGGCGACGGTGCCGGTTCCCGTTCCCGTGCCAATATCAAGCGCTGTTTGCTCAGGGCTGATATAGTTTTTCGCGCTTAAAGCATCGAAAAACTCCGGCGGAAAACCGGCACGAAAATTCCGGTAATCAGAGGCAGTTTTGCCAAAATCAATGGTTTTGCCAAAGGATTGAGTAGCTTGAATATTCTGCTTACCGGTCATAGCGCTCCACAGGTCGTATAAAATTATTCAGCAGCTTCTTTTGCAGCCTCCAGCAAGTCGCTGATCATATCCAGTGTCATCTCGTCAAAATGCGAGATGATGCGGCTTGGCTCAAAATGCGAGACATGCAGATCGGTATAGCCGAAATCAACAGCAATCACCGGAATGCCGGCAGCTTTGGCAGCGTCAATGTCGGCGCGGCTGTCGCCAACCATAACCGCTTGATAACGGTCACCTTTGGCTTGTGCAATTGTATCCGTCAGATGGCGCGGATCAGGCTTGCGGTACGGGAAGGTATCCTGTCCGCAGATCGCGGCAAAGCGATGCGCTTCACCCATGCGCTCCAGCAATGCCTTGGCACTGATTTCAAACTTGTTGGTACAGACAGCAAGGACATAACCTGCGGCACTCAGCCGGTCGAGACTGTTTAGTACGCCGGGGTAAAAGGCTGACTTGCCAGGCATATTGCCGTTATAATGCTCCATAAACAAGGCAAACAGCTGCTTCATATCCTCATCCGTCAGCTGACGGTGCTGTGCCTGATAAGCACGCTCAATCATCACTTTCGCGCCGGATCCGACAAATTTACGCAGAGAGACCGGATCGGCAGGTGTCAGACCATCGGCAATCAGACAGTGATTGAGGCTGTCGAGCAAATCCGGAGCTGTATCTACCAATGTGCCGTCGAGATCAAAGACGATAACGGGTTGCGCTGTGGTGGTTGCGGAGGAGTGAGACATATCTGCCCTTTGGCTTATCGCTATTTTACAGAACACGGCACAAGAGGTGTGCGGCATTGGCAAAACCTACCTGAAATGCGGCTTATTGATAGTCTTTTTCGCTAAATAGATGAAATGGGAACAATAATATATTTGCCGCGCGTGATGCTCGTGCTACAGCAGTGCGGAAATAAGCAGCATTAACGGTGTTTTGCGCGACTACCGCGCGTGGCCTGTTAAGGCATAAAGCGTTTCGCAGCCAAAGCTGCAAATGGAAATACGGGAAGCAGATTTATGAGTTCAGTTGATCCGCGTCAGTTGAAAATTGCCGCCGCCGCTGAGGCTTTAACCCATGTGAAAAGCGGTATGAAGCTCGGTATCGGTACCGGTTCCACAGCTGAAGAGTTCGTGCGTTTGCTGGCCGTTAAAGTGGCTGAAGGCTTCGAAATCATCGGCGTGCCGACTTCTGAGCGCACCGCTGCTTTGTGCGCTGAACTGGGCGTTCCGCTGACCACGCTGGAAGAAACTCCGCATCTTGATCTCACTATCGACGGTGCAGATGAAGTGGATGGCGATCTGTCGCTGATTAAGGGCGGCGGCGGTGCTTTATTGCGCGAGAAAATTGTCGCTGCCGCATCTGATGCTATGATCGTTATTGCTGACGAATCAAAAGTTGTGGACACACTCGGCCGCTTCCCGCTGCCGGTTGAAGTGAATCGTTTTGGTCTGGCCGCAACAAAGCTGGCAATTGAAAAGGCTATCGCCGGTCTCGGACTGGAAGCGCCGTTGAATCTTCGCATGAAAGACGGCGAAATTTTCGTAACGGACGGCGGACATTATATTCTTGATGCATCTTTTGGCCGTATTCCGGATACAAAAGCATTATCAGACGCACTCTTCGCCATTCCGGGTGTTGTAGAGCATGGTTTGTTTATCGGGCTTGCGCGTGCTGCGATTATTGCAGGCACATCAGGCATCCGTACATTGTCGTAATTTTAAATACATATCTGTCGGCTATTGCCGGAACAAACAGATTTCACGCCGTACAGAACGGTGTAAAGTGAATAAAAAACGGAGTATTGACCATATGACCAAGGCAACTGGCTATCGCCGTCTTATTGCGCCGCTGGCGGCGCTTACAGTACTGGCTGGTGTCAATCTCGCGCAGGCTCAGGAGGCTTCGCAGTCTCATCTGGCAGCCGCGCGTGCTGCAATTGCTGCAATCGGCGCTACCGAACAGTTTGACGGCATTCTGCCACGTGCAGCACAGGCTCTGAAATCTGAGCTGATCCAGAAAGACCCGAATCTCGAAGCAATCATCACCAAAACAGTTGATGATAAGGCTCTGGCACTGGCTGCCCGCCGCTCCGATCTGGAAACCGAAGCTGCCCGTGCCTATGCAAATTCTTTCAGTGAAGATGAACTGAAAGCAATCAGCGGCTTCTATACATCCGAAGCCGGTAAGAAGCTGATTTCCGAAGGCCCGATTGTAACCCGTGAAGTGCTGAAGGCTGCTGAAGTCTGGCAGAACGGCGTTGCCCGTGATCTGGCTATGCAGGTTGGTGAAGTGCTGGCGAAAGCTGCCGGCAGTGCAGCTCCGGCTGCTGCTGAATAATTCAGTCTCAATGACAGAAAAAGCCCGGTCCGAGTGCCGGGCTTTTTTATTGCATATTATTTGGCACGTTGAGCTTGTGACTTTACGGCATTTCCAGCAAAACTGTGTGGGATAATACGTAAAAACAATGAGTTACATCGGTTTCAACGATTCAATCTCAAATTTGACTGTTGTAACGTTCTGTAACGGTTCCTCTTGTTAAGCCATTGTGCCGGTAACATATTCGGATAACGCGTAAAAAATTCGGAGACTAAAATGACCAGTTATGACTATGACCTGTTTGTGATCGGCGGCGGTTCCGGCGGTGTTCGGGCAGGGCGTCTTGCCGGAGCTATGGGAAAACGCGTCGGGCTGGCAGAAGAGTTTCGTATGGGTGGCACTTGTGTGATCCGCGGCTGCGTACCGAAAAAGCTTTATGTCTATGCATCACAGTTTCCGGAACATTTCAGTGATGCTGCAGGTTATGGCTGGACTGTCGGCGAAACCAGTTTTGACTGGTCAAAGCTGGTTGCCAATAAAGAAGCTGAAATTACCCGTCTTGAAGGCCTTTATACCAAGGGGCTGAATAATGCGAAGACGGAGATTCTGCCTTATCGTGCCGTGCTGAAAGATGCCCATACGATTGAACTGGTCGGTAGCGGCAAAACTGTTACTGCGGAAACCATTCTGATCGCGACCGGTGGTCATCCGTTTATGGATGATGCCATGCCGGGGCATGAGCTTTGCATCAATTCCGATCAGGTTTTTGATCTGGCTAAGCTGCCAAAGTCGATTACTATTCAGGGCGGCGGTTATATTGCCGTTGAATTTGCCGGTATTTTCAACGGTCTGGGTGTTGAGACTACACTGGTCTATCGCGGTAAGCAGATTTTGCACCGTTTTGACGGCGATCTGTTCCGGCTGGTTACTGAGGCGATGATTGAAAAAGGCATCCGTATTGTCACGGAAGCCAATATTACCTCAGTTGCAGAAGCCGAAGGTGAGCACCGTCTGAGTGTTACACTGAGCAATGGTGAAGTGCTGGCCGCCGATCAGGTGCTGCAGGCAATCGGCCGCGTACCGAATACAAAAGGACTTGGCCTTGAAAATGCCGGTGTGAAACAAGCGGAAGACGGTTCGATCATTGTTGACGAATATTCCCATACCAATGTGGAGAATATCTGGGCTGTCGGTGATGTGACCAATCGTGTTCAGCTGACGCCTGTCGCCATTCATGAGGCTATGTGCTTCCTTGAAACGGCATTTAAGGGCAATCCGATGCGCCCTGACCATGAGCTGATCCCGACCGCTGTCTTTTCGCAACCGGAAATCGGCACAGTTGGCATGTCGGAGGAAGAGGCGGCGAAGCAATATGCCAATGTTGAAATTTATCGCGCGCATTTCCGCCCGATGCGCAATACGCTGGCCGGACGCTATGAGAAAATGCTGACCAAGCTGGTTGTCGATGGGGATACGCGTAAAGTGCTGGGTGCCCATGTGCTCGGGCCGGATGCCGGTGAAATGGCGCAGCTGCTTGGTATTGCCTTGAAAGCGGCAGCGACAAAAGATGATTTTGACCGCACAATGGCGCTGCACCCTTCCGCTGCGGAAGAGTTCGTGACCATGTACACACCAAGCTACAGGCTGATCAAAGGGCAGCGTCAGGGCTGATTATTTGTATCGCTCATGAGACAGAGTGACAGACCGGCGGTGGTAATCGCCGGTTTTTTTGTGAGTTTTGATGGATTTCGTCATAAAATTACAAGATGTGACTTAAATCTTGGCAAAAATGACAAGGCTGGAGCCTGTCGGCTTAATTGCGGCTGGTACATTGTCTTCCGGTGGACTATATACGCAAGGCTGTTACTGCAATGGTGCGGTGCAGCAGGGGATAACTCTAAATAAAATCAGAATATATTACAGGTGCTATAATGACGAAGAACTGGACACCGCAATCCTGGAGAGGCATGCCGATTAAGCAAGTGCCTTCTTATCCGGACGCGCAGGCTTTGGCCGATGTCGAGGCTCGTCTGCGTACATATCCGCCTTTGGTTTTTGCAGGGGAAGCGCGCAAGCTTACCAGGCAACTGGCCGAAGTGGCTGAAGGTCGCGCCTTCCTTTTACAGGGTGGCGATTGTGCAGAAAGCTTTGCGGAACATGGCGCGGACAATATCCGCGACTTTTTCCGCGTGTTTTTGCAGATGGCTGTTGTGCTGACTTTCGGCGGATCACAGCCTGTTGTTAAAATTGGCCGTATTGCCGGTCAGTTTGCCAAGCCGCGCTCAAGCGACATGGAAACCGTGAATGGTGTGGAACTGCCTTCTTACCGTGGTGATGTCATCAACGGTATCGAGTTCAATGAAGCATCGCGCATTCCGGATCCGAACCGTCAGGAAATGGTTTACCGCCAGTCTGCGGCAACGCTCAACCTGTTGCGTGCTTTCGCACAGGGTGGCTATGCCAATCTGGAAAACGTGCATAAATGGACGCTCGGCTTTGTTTCGGACAGCCCGCAGAACGAGCGCTATGTTGCCGTTGCCAACCGCATTTCCGAGACCATCAATTTCATGCGCTCTATCGGCATTACCGCAGACAGCAATCATGCGCTGCGTGAAACCGATTTCTACACCAGCCACGAAGCTCTGCTGCTTGGCTATGAAGAAGCGCTGACCCGTGTGGATTCGACCTCGGGTGACTGGTATGGCACATCCGGCCACATGATGTGGATCGGCGACCGTACCCGCCAGCTGGATCATGCGCATATTGAATATTGCCGTGGTATCAAGAACCCGATCGGTATGAAATGCGGCCCGTCACTGGAAGCTGATGATCTGCTGCGCCTCATCGACCGTTTGAATCCGGAAAATGAAGCCGGTCGTCTGACCCTGATTGCCCGTTTCGGCTATGACAAAGTGGAAGATCATCTGCCGCGTCTGATCCGTGCGGTCGAGAAGGAAGGCCGTAAGGTTGTCTGGTCCTGCGATCCGATGCATGGCAATACGATTACTGCTGCGGGTTATAAGACCCGTCCGTTTGACCGTATTCTGAAAGAAGTTCAGAGCTTCTTTGCAGTGCATCAGGCCGAAAGCACTCATGCCGGTGGTATTCATATCGAAATGACCGGTAAGAATGTGACTGAATGCACCGGTGGTGCACGCGCCATTTCTGCAGAAGACCTGTCTGACCGTTACCACACCCATTGCGACCCGCGCCTCAATGCGGATCAGGCTCTGGAGCTGGCATTCCTCGTGGCGGAACTTCTGAAGAAAGACCGTGATTCACAACCTCAGAAAATCGCGGCAAATGCCTGATTTTAAATAGCTAACACTATACGGGCGGGGCTTGATTTCCCGCCCGTATTTTTATGATTTCCGGTTTATTGCGGGGCAATATGGAACGCATTTTTAAAGCATTTATCAATTCTATGCGGTCGCTGAACCATCTGGCACGCCATGAAAAGCCGGTGCAGCAGGAACTGCTTCTGCTGCTTGTCTCTCTGCCTGTGGCATGGTTTGTGGCTGCGGATATGGCAGCTTATCTGTTGCTGGTCGGCGCGGTATTATTTCTGTTGCTGGTGGAAGTCATCAATACGTCCGTTGAAGCTACCTGCAACGCTATCAGCCGTGATTTCAAGAAAGATATTCAGATTGCCAAAGATGCAGGCTCACTTGCCGTGCTGATCGCGTCGATCATGTGTGCAACCATCTGGATTTATCATCTCTGGCCGCTTGTACGACCGCTGATTTTTTCTGCTTAAATAATGATATGTTTGACATATCAGAGTTTTAATAGCCGTCTGAATAAGTGAAACTATGATATGGCTATGGAGCGGGCAGGAGGAGACGGCTATGAGTGAAGATGTATTTAACGGACCTCAGATGCAGGACGTTCGCTATGAGCGGGCTGATATGTCCGGTGCTGATTTTCACGGTGTGAACCTTGCAAATGCCCATTTTCATGCTGTTCTGACGAATGCAAAATTTACAGATACGAATTTAAGCGATGCGGTTTTTGATGATGTTAATCTTGCCGGTGCGCGTTTTAACAATGTCAATTTGTCCGGAACTTCCATTACGGATGCCAATCTCTCTCATTTGATTGTTGTTGGTGTTACATTGGCAAATGCAGATATTAAGAATGCTGATTTGACGGGAATGCGGATAAACGGGGTTCTCGTAACAGATCTGTTTAAAGCCTATGAACAGGCAAAAGCCTGAGCGCTTTCATTGCCTTATTTATGATATTGTAAATTGAATAACCGTGCCTGTATTCACTGATCTGCACCCGTTTCTCATTGCAAGAAAAAGGCAGTCGCGGTAATGCTTGTGCTATGAGCACACAGACCACATCTCCCGATAAATTACGTATCGCAATCGCCCAGCTGAATCCGGTTATGGGCGATCTTCAGGGCAATCTTGTCAAGGCGCGCGCAGCCCGCAAAACTGCGACTGATGCCAATGCTGATCTGATCCTGTTTACTGAATTGTTCATCTGCGGCTATCCGCCGGAAGATCTGGTTTCCAAGCCTGCTTTTGTCAAAGCCTGTGAAAAGACAGTGCAGGCCTTTGCGCTGGAAACTGCGGACGGCGGACCGGGTGTGATTATCGGCACGCCTTTGCAGCGCGATACCGGTCTGCATAATGCGGTGATGGTGCTGGATGGCGGTAAGGTCATTGCCGAGCGTTTCAAAGTTGACCTGCCGAATTATGGTGAATTTGACGAACAACGCAATTTTCAGGCAGGCGCTATGCCGGGGCCGGTGAATTTCCGTGGTGTGCGCTTAGGTATTCCGGTTTGCGAAGATATCTGGGGCGAACTCGGCGTGTGTGAAACGCTGGCAGAGAGCGGCGCGGAAATTCTGCTGGTGCCGAATGGTTCGCCTTATCACCGCTCCAAAATGGAAGTGCGTCATCAGATAGCTGTACGTCAGGTTGTCGAAACCGGTCTGCCATTGGTCTATGCCAACCAGACCGGCGGGCAGGATGAGTTGCTGTTCGATGGCGGTTCATTTGTTATCAATGCCAATCATCATCTGGCCGTGCAACTGCCGCAGTTTGAAGAACTGGTCTCCATGAGTGACTGGACACGCGGTGCGGATGGCTGGTCTTGTGCTGACGGCGACCGCAATTGGGTGCCGGAAGGTGAGGAGGCGGACTATCTTGCCTGTATGCATGGCCTGCGTGACTATGTGAACAAAAACGGTTTCAAAAGCGTCGTGCTTGGCCTGTCCGGCGGCTTGGATTCTGCAATCTGTGCGGCGCTGGCTGTTGATGCTCTGGGCAAAGACCGCGTGCATACAGTGATGCTGCCTTATCGCTATACATCCGAAATGTCGCTCAAAGACGCTAAAGACTGCGCTGAAGCACTTGGCTGCCGTTATGATATTGTGCCGATTGCAGAACCTGTTGAAGGCTTTCTCAATGTGCTGCAACCACTGTTTGCCGGTACTGAGAGCGGCGTCACAGAAGAAAATCTGCAGAGCCGCGCCCGTGGCGTTATTCTGATGGCGATCTCCAACAAATTCGGCTCGATGGTTGTGACCACCGGCAATAAGTCGGAAATGGCTGTCGGCTATGCCACGCTTTACGGCGATATGAATGGTGGCTTCAATCCGATCAAAGACCTCTACAAGATGCAGGTCTATGCGCTGGCCGACTGGCGCAATCATCATCTGCCGGAAGGTGCTATGGGACCTGAAGGCGTGGTCGTACCGCAGAATATCATCGACAAGGCACCGAGTGCGGAACTGCGCGACAATCAGACCGATCAGGACTCCCTGCCGCCATATCCGGTGCTGGATGCGGTCTTGGAGGCGCTGGTTGAACATGAGCGCAGTGTGGATGAGATTGTCGCCGAGGGCTATGATCGCGCTGTGGTCGAGCGTGTGGAGCATCTGCTTTACATCGCCGAATATAAGCGCCGGCAATCGGCGCCGGGTGTGAAGATTACCACCAAGAATTTTGGCCGCGACCGCCGTTATCCAATAACCAACCGCTTCCGCGACCGGCACTAATCCAAGATCAAAAGAAGAAAATTATGACTGTAATCGTTCGTTTTGCACCGTCACCGACCGGCTATATCCATATCGGCAATGCCCGTCCGGCGCTTTATAACTGGTTATTTGCGCTGAAGAATAAGGGGCAATTCATCCTGCGTTACGACGATACGGATGTGGAGCGCTCTCGATCAAAATATGCGGAAGCGATTGCCCGTGATATTGATTGGCTGGGTATTAAACCATCCCGCGTCGAATATCAGTCCAAGCGTTTTGCCGTTTATGATGCCGCTGTTGAAAAGCTGAAAGCAGCCGGTTTGCTCTATGCCTGTTATGAAACAGCAGAAGAGCTGGAACTGCGCCGTAAATTGCGCCTGACCCGCCGTTTGCCGCCGGTCTATGGCCGCGATGCGCTGAAACTTACGGATGAGCAGAAGGCCGCTTTTGAAGCTGAAGGCCGCAAGCCGCATTGGCGCTTCCTGCTGCCGAATTTCAAAACAACGCCGTTTGAAACCGAACGCACGGAAGTGCATTGGGATGATCTGGTGCGCGGCCCGCAGACTGTTGATCTTGCTTCCATGTCCGATCCGGTACTGGTGCGTGAAGACGGCACCTATCTCTATACTCTGCCATCGGTGGTGGATGATATTGATATGGGCATTACCCATATTATCCGTGGCGACGACCATGTGACCAATACCGGCGCACAGATTGCAATTTTCCGCGCGCTGAGCGATGTGGTGCCGGTCTTCGGTCATCATAATTTGCTGACTACAACAAGCGGTGAAGGCCTGTCCAAGCGCTCCGGAGCTTTGTCTGTTGGTAGTTTGCGCGAAGCCGGTGTGGAGCCTATGGCAGTTGCATCACTAGCGGTGCTGACCGGTACATCGGATAATGTTGAGCCGATTGCAACTATGGAAGAGCTGGCGGCACGCTATGAGCCGTCCCATGCATCAAAATCCAATGCCAAATTCGATCCGGCTGATCTGACCGGTCTCAACCGCGCTTTGATCCATCATCTGGAATTTGCCGATGTTGCACCGCGTCTGGCAGCCTTGGGTATTTCCGGCGACAAAGCTGAAGCCTTCTGGGCAACTGTGCGTGGTAATATTGACCATGTGCAGGATGCTGCGCAGTGGTGGGAAGTGGTCAATTGCACCGAGCCTTTCAGTGATGCAGTGGCCGATGAAGACAAGGATTTCATCGCGCAGGCTTTCGATCTGCTGCCGGAAGCGCCTTGGGGCAGTGATGTCTGGAAAGTCTGGACAGAGGCTGTGAAGGCTGCAACTGGTCGCAAAGGCAAAACATTGTTTATGCCTTTGCGTTTGGCGCTGACCGGTGTTGCTTCCGGCCCTGAGCTGGCTGATCTCTTGCCGCTTATTGGGCGGGAAAATACGCTGGCCCGACGCGCCTGATCGCCGGATCAGGCACATAATCAACGGCTTCCTGAATAAGCGGCGGGGATTTCTCCGCCGCTTTTGTATGTTTCATCGCGGGTGCTGCCGGAATGGAGAAGGGTGATTTGCCGACACTGGCGGTTGCCTTAACCGGTATCAGATCCGTGGTGCCGGTTATGTTTTCCGCAGGTACGAAAACGGCTGGCTGCTGCAATGCGGCCTGCCTGACAGTTTTCGGCTTTTTATAAGTCTGTTTAATGCGCTTGCGTGTTGTGGTGACAGCGCGATTTTCTTTCATCAGCCGTTCAACCTCTTGCGGGCTGCGGCAATTATAGCGGCGCATATCTGTATAGATTGCCTGCCGCAGATGTCTCTGCTGTGGTGTTGCCGCTGCACGGGAAATCTGCTGCAAGGCGCTTTCGATACGATGTTGGGAGGCGCGTATATAGCGGCATTCTTCTGATGCAGAACCATTGCTGAATGGTCCCGGATTGCAGGAATAGCGTCTGGCATCGCTATTGGCCTGTCGCTGCATCTGGCTCAGCTGTTGGTAGCGTTTGGCCTGCCGCGCATTCAGGCTGGTATGATAATCAATATTACGCAAGTCCTGCTCATAGACACGGCATATACGACCATCAGGCAGGTTCTGTGAAATTGCTGGGGCGCTTGCAAATATAAGTGTGGCTGCAACCAGCACGGCTTTAAATGCTGAAAATTGGAAAGCTGCTATTCTGAAATGAATCGATGAAGACATGAAATACTCCGCTCAAATAATCTGAACTGCTAATGAGAAGAGTATGAATATTGGTGGTAAATGACGTGTAAATTATTGATTTTCAATAATATTTTGAAATATCAATCATGTTTTTGTGTTTTCGGATCAGATTTT
>NZ_ANNO01000167.1:0-28805 GCF_000409565.1 Pseudochrobactrum sp. AO18b | reverse complement strand
GGTCCGTTCAAATATTTTTATAGCGCTGTCGAAATCAGGCTGTTGTGCGCTGTGAAGCCTCAACAACGGCCAGTGCTGTCATATTGACAATACCGCGCGATGTAACCGACGGTGTGAGAATATGCGCAGGACGGGCTGCACCAAGCAGGATCGGGCCGACATGCAGGGCATCGGTCACAGTCTTCAGCACATTCATGGTGATATTCGCGGCATCCAGATTAGGGAAGACCAGCAGATTGGCTTCGCCTTTTAGGCGGGAATTCGGGAATACGCGGTCACGCTGGAACTGCGACAGAGCCGCGTCACCATGCATTTCACCATCCACTTCCAGCTCCGGTGCGCGTTCTTGCAGAATTGCGCAGGCCTGACGCATTTTGGCTGCACTTTTTGAATCGCGCGAACCAAAGTTGGAATGCGACAGCAGGGCTGCCTTCGGCTCAATACCGAAACGACGGATTTCCTTGGCCGCCAGAATGGTCATTTCCGCGATTTCTTCTGCGCTCGGATCAATGGTCACATAGGTATCTGTAAAGAACAGGGTACCGCGTGAGGAGATCAGCAGGCTGAGTGTGGAAAGATCATGCAGGCCGGTTTGAACACCGAGAATCTGTTTGACCAGCGTCAGGTGACGTTCAAAACGGCCTTCGAGACCGCAGATCATCGCATCGGCTTCGTTGCGCATCATGGCCAGAGCAGCAATTACCGTCGGATTGGTGCGCACGATGGAACGGGCGGCTTCCGGTGTCATACCCTGACGGCCGGTCAGCTTATGCATCAGATCAACATAGTCACGGTAACGCGGATCATCTTCCGGATTGATGACTTCAAAATCAACACCCGGTTTGATTTTCAGCGCATAGCGCTGCAGACGGGTTTCGATCACATTCGGACGGCCGATCAGGATCGGCTGTGCAATGCCTTCTTCCAGCACCACCTGAGCGGCACGCAGAACGCGTTCTTCTTCACCATTGGCATAGATAACGCGTTTCTTGTCTGCGGAGCGGCGTGCAGCAGCAAAGACCGGCTTCATAATCAGGCCGGAGCGGAACACGAAGCGGTTGAGACGGTCGATATAGGCTTCCATATCGGTGATCGGGCGGGTTGCCACGCCGGTTTCCATAGCAGCTTCTGCCACGGCCGGAGCAATACGCAGGATCAGACGCGGATCAAACGGCGAGGGGATCAGATAATTGGCACCAAATACCGGTGTATCACCGGAATAGGCACGGGCTGCCACATCGGACACTTCTTCGCGGGCGAGAGCAGCAATTGCTTTCACCGCAGCCATTTTCATTTCTTCATTAATGGCTGTTGCGCCGACATCCAGCGCGCCGCGGAAAATATACGGGAAGCAGAGAACATTGTTCACCTGGTTCGGATAGTCCGAACGGCCGGTACAGATGATTGCATCTTCACGCACGGCGCGGGCTTCTTCCGGCATGATTTCCGGCTTCGGATTGGCCAGAGCCATAATCAGCGGGGTAGGCGCCATTTTGGCAACCATTTCCGGCTTCAATACACCTGCGGCAGACACGCCGAGGAACACATCCGCATCCGCGATAATGTCATTCAATGTGCGGGCATCGGTATCCTGAGCATAGACCTCTTTCCAGCGGTCCATAAGCTCGTTACGGCCTTTATAGACAACGCCTTCCAGATCGCTGACCCAGATATTCTTGTGCTGTGCACCAAGGCTGACCAGCAGGTTAAGGCAGGCAAGGGCTGCCGCACCGGCGCCGGAAACCGCAATTTTGGCTTTGGTGATATCTTTGCCGGCCAGCTCCAGACCATTCATAACGGCTGCGGCTACGATAATCGCTGTACCGTGCTGATCGTCGTGGAAAACCGGAATGTTCATTTTAGCGCGGAGCTGTTCTTCAACCTCGAAACATTCCGGCGCTTTGATATCTTCCAGATTGATGCCGCCGAAGGTTGGTTCCAGCGCGGAGATCACATCAACCATACGCTCGACTTTGAGCGAGTCGATTTCAATGTCGAAAACATCAATATCGGCAAATTTCTTGAACAATACGGCTTTACCTTCCATCACCGGCTTGGAAGCCAGTGGGCCGATATTGCCGAGACCGAGAACGGCTGTACCGTTGGAAATAACCGCAACCAGATTGGCGCGGGCAGTATAATCGGCAGCCAGTGCCGGATCATCCTGAATAGCAAGACAAGGAGCTGCAACACCCGGGGAATAGGCCAGTGCCAGATCGCGCTGGTTGCCGAGTGTTTTTGTTGGCTGGATTTCCAGCTTACCTGGCTTTGGCGAGCGGTGGTAAAACAGTGCCGCTTCTTCAAAATCCGAGAATTTTCTGTCTGTGCCGGATACCTGTGCGGTGCCGGTGTTATTCGTGTCGTTGGATGATTTTTTTGTCATATAATTCTTGTCCAGTCAGACGATTGGGGTAGTCATCCCCGTGACAGCTAAGCAGTTAAGCAAAAGCGGGTTCCGCTTGTGCGGGGAAATCAGTCCGCCGGACTTATTTCTTTTCCGCAATGGTCTGCCCAAACTACATTAACCAAAAACACTCTGGCGCATTTGTCTCAAAGGGAGGCGCTTCGGACAAGCGTGCCATTTTGTAGGAATAAGGTCGTATATGGGATATTCGGGCAAGTTACAAATCACAGACTGCTCATTCGGCACTGTAAAAATCAAAAAATACGCTTTTGCGGCCTGTAGCCGAAAGGGGAGCGCGATTATGTCTCAGTCAGAGTGAAATCGCGCTTAACTGAAATCCGGTTAACCCCACAATTCAGGCAGAGGCGGGGAGACAGTTGTCCCGTCATAATGCAATGCCGGTTCACGATCACGCGCCAGCAGGAGCGGTCCGTCGAGGTCGACGAAATCCGAATCCTGCGCCACCATCAGGGCAGGTGCCATGGCGAGAGACGAACCAACCATGCAGCCGACCATCACTTGCAGGCCAAGAGAACGGGCTTTGTCACGCATGACCAGTGCTTCAGTCAGGCCGCCGGTCTTATCCAGCTTGATATTCACCGCATCATAGCGGTCTTTCAGCTTTTCCAGACCTTCAGATGTGTGGGCGCTTTCATCAGCGCAGACCGGCACAGGGCGGCTGGCCTGTAACAGATAGCTGTCATCGGATGAAGGCAGCGGCTGTTCGATCAGTGCAATCCCGCATTCTGCGGCCACATTGATATTTTCAGCAAAATTATCCGCATTCCAGCCTTCATTGGCATCCAGAATGATTTGCGCTTTTGGTGCGGCTTCCCGCACGGCACGAATACGCGCAGCATCATTCTCACCACCGATTTTCACTTTAATCAGCGGATGATGTGCCAGTTTGGCGGTGGCTGCGGACATAGCTTCCGGCGTATCAATGGAGACGGTGATCGCAGTAATCAGCGGACGCGGTGCAATATTGAGCAAAGCAGCAACTGTCGTGCCGGATTGTTTTGCCTGCAAATCCCACAAAGCGCAGTCTACGGCATTGCGTGCGGCACCGGCAGGCATAAAGGATTGCAATTTCAGACGCAGGCTTTCTGCCGAGCCGCCTTGTTTCAGTAAAGGCTCAATCGCATGAATTTGTTCGCTGACTGATTCGATGCTTTCGCCGTAACGGGCATAAGGCACACATTCGCCGTGACCGCTGTGAATACCGTCACTCAATTCACACACTACGACCACTGCTTCGGTTTTGGAGCCGCGCGAGATTGTAAATTTCCCTGCAATCGGGTAGCGCTCAATAAGCAGGTTTAGATTATATTGCATTGGTACTGTCCGTAATTATAGAAATTTACGCCTGGTATAGTGCAGATAAATCATATTGGTGCAGGCGTTCGGGATTATCAGAAAGCTGATAGACTTGGATATTTGCAGAAGGGATGGAAGTAATCCGGCGCATATCTGATCCGGTTATTTCCAAACAGACTCAGGTTTTGGAAGACGCATGTTGACCGATAAAACGGGTAAAACAAGTAGCAGCCCTGCATCCGCACCCGAAATTAATGTGGTGGCGGATGATGGCGCGACTATTATCTCTTTATCCGGCCGCTGGACGTCACTGACTGTCGCCCGCGTTGATAATCAGATGCGCAAGCTGGAAAGCGGTCTTGCAGATAAAATGCAGGCGTCGGTTGTAAAAGTGGATATGGGTGACATATCCGGTCTCGATACGGCCGGAGCATGGCTGATTGAGCGTCTGCGCGTTGCGCTGAGCAAACAGCAGATCAGTGTGCATATTGATAATATCCGCCCGAGCTGGACACCGTTGCTGGAAGAGGTCGGCGCTGCGGTTGAGCGCTATCAGCTGCCTGAAAAACACCGCCGTCCGTTTTTTGCAATTGCTCTGCTCGATAAGCTCGGCCGCTTCATGTATGCGGCACGCGATGATTTTTTGATGTCGATGCATATTCTTGGCGCGACGATCCGCGGTTCGCAGATGAAGTCCGGTCGCGGCAACGGCATCAGCTATGCAGCTATCGTCAATCAGATTGACCGAATGGGCGTCGGCGCGATTCCTGTTGTCTTGCTGATGTCGACGATTATCGGTGCGATTATCGCCCAGCAGGGCGCCTTTCAGTTGCGCTATTTTGGTGCGGAAATTTTCGTGGTCGATCTGGTCGGTATTCTCGTGCTGCGTGAAATCGGGGTGTTGCTCACTGCGATTATGATTGCAGGGCGATCCGGCAGCGCGATCACGGCGGAAATCGGCTCGATGAAAATGCGCGAGGAAACCGATGCGCTGACGGTTATTGGTCTCAATCCCGTTGGTGTGCTGGTGTTTCCGCGACTGGTGGCACTGGTGATTGTTCTGCCAATGCTGACAATCATTGCCGATCTGGCCGCTTTGGCCGGTGCCGGATTTGTTGCATGGGCCTATTCGGGCATTCCGCCGGAAGCTTTTATGAGCCGGTTGCGTGACGCGATTGTGACTTCAACCTATCTTGCGGGTCTGATTAAAGCGCCGTTCATGGCGATGATTATCGGTATCATGGCTTCGGTTGAGGGTATGAAGGTAAAAGGCAGTGCAGAATCACTGGGACGCCGTGTTACCTCATCGGTGGTGAAATCGATTTTTGTGGTGATTGTCGTGGACGGCTTGTTTGCGATTTTCTACGCAGCCATCGAGTTTTAAAAATAAAGCATTACGATAAACATACGGATGAATATGACAAGCAAAGACAACCGGCAGCCATCACAGGGCACAGATGCAGGAGCGGCGCAGGAAGCCGTGATCTCCGTGCGTGATGTCACGGTTGCTTTTGGTCGTAATGTGATTTTGGACAAGCTGGAACTGGATATTCGCCGCGGCGAGGTTCTTGGTTTTATCGGTCCGTCTGGCTCGGGTAAGTCGGTGCTGATGCGCACTATTCTGGGGCTGAACCAGAAGAAATCCGGCCTGATCGATATTTTCGGGCAGGATGTTGATAAGGTCAATGAGCGCCAGAAAATGGCGATTGATATGCGTATGGGCGTGCTTTTTCAGCAAGGTGCGCTGTTTTCCTCGCTGACAGTGCTGGAAAATATTCAGGTGCCGATGCGCGAATATCTCGACCTGTCGCCAAAGCTGATGAATGAGCTGGCACGGCTCAAAATTGATCTGGTGGGGCTGAAGCCGGATACGGCGGAGAAATATCCGTCTGAACTTTCCGGCGGGATGATTAAGCGCGCTGCACTGGCACGCGCATTGGCGCTGGATCCCGAAGTGGTGTTTCTCGACGAGCCGACATCAGGGCTTGATCCGATCGGTGCAGCGGATTTCGATGATCTGATTGCCAATTTGCGCGATACGATGGGGCTGACCGTCTATATGGTAACCCATGATCTTGATAGTCTTTTTGCAATTTGCGACCGAATTGCTGTATTAGGGCAAAAGAAAGTGCTGGTAGACGGCACAGTTGAAGAATTGCTGAAATTTGACGATCCTTGGGTACAGACCTATTTCAACGGTAAGAGAGCACGGCAGATTGATATGAATGCAGCAAACCGCCGGCGCAAAAGCTCAACAATACCGGTTGAGAAAAAAGGAACGGATTTGAGCGGGACTGAAAACCAGAATACAAATCTTGATGCGGGACCAGATACGGAATTGAATCAGTAATGGAAACAAAAGCCAATTATGTTCTGGTCGGTATTTTCACACTTGCTGTGACACTTGCCGCATTTGGTTTCGTTTATTGGGCTGCGCGTTTCGGTGACGGCAATGATACGCTGCCGCTGGAAATTCGTATTCCCGGTTCTGTGACCGGTCTGTCCAAGGGCAGTCAGGTGCTGTTTAACGGGATTAAGGTTGGCGATGTGCGCCAGATGTTCCTCGATCCGCTCAACCCGAATATGGTGATTGTGCAGTCTGAAGTGAACCGCACCACGCCGATTACCCGTTCCACCAAGGCCGAGCTTTCTTCTCAGGGTTTGACAGGTATCGCTTTTGTTGAGCTTAAGGGCGGCAGCCTGATGGAGCCTAATCTGATGGAAGAGGCGGAGAAGGGCGGCTATGTGGCGCGTATCAATGCTGATCCGTCAATCTTTACCGATCTTATGGCGACCGCGAAGGATATTTTCGGCCGTACCGAGCGTGTGCTTGGCGGGCTGGAGGGCTTTGTTAATGATGCCCGTGGTCCGCTGACAGATACAGTCAATAATGCCAAGACCTTTACTGATGCGCTGGCCAAAAATGCCGATGTAATCAGTGCGATCGGCGATAATGCTGCGGATGTTCAGAAGACGATTCAGGAAGCGCGTGAAATGATGCAGCGCCTGAATGAGGCATCCAAGCGCGTGGATGGCATCATGGCCAAAGTGGACAAGCTGTTGTCGCCGGAAGACCGTGAAGGTGTTGTGGCACAGGCGAAAGCGACGCTCGCTTCTATTCAGAAAACTTCGGACAATCTGGATAAGCGTCTGGCTCCGATTGCGGATAATCTGGCGCGCTTTTCGGGCAAGGGCTTAAGCGATGTACAGTCGGTTGTCGTGGACAGCCGCCGTTCGCTGCAGCGTATTGAACAGGCGATTACCGATCTTGAGCGGGATCCTCAGCGTATTATTTTTGGTGGTTCAGGCACTGTGCCGCAATATGACGGAAGGAAACGTCACTGATGCTGAAGCATATTCTGAACTATAAACTGACAGTTCTCGGTGCCGCAGTTCTGCTGGCCGGTTGTACGACAACACCGCTCGATACATTCAGCCTCAGCTCATCGCCGCAGGTGCAGGTATCGCAGAAGCGTAAGAATGTGCAGATATTGGTGCCGACACCGGCAGCACTCAAAGCTTTGGACAGCGAGAATATTGTTATTCACGATGCGCCGGGCTCCATCACCTATCTTAAAGGAGCGCAGTGGGGCGATCGTCTGACCAATCTGGTGCAGGCGCGTCTGGTGCAGGCATTTGAAAACAGCAATGCTGTCGGTGGTGTCGGACGTCCGGGTGACGGCCTCGCCATCAATTATCAGGTGCAGGCGGAGTTGCGTGATTTCGGTATCAATGCATCGTCCTCACCGCAGACAGCCAAGATAGAACTGGCCGTTCGTGTGCTGAATGACAAGACAGGTGAAGTGCGTGCCACACGGGTCTTCACATCATCCGCACCGGTCAGCGGCGCTGGTAACAAAGCCTATATCCGCGCATTGGATGCCGGTTTCAGTGATGTGACCAGACAGATCGTTGCATGGGTGGTTTCTGTTATCTGATAAAAATCAGATAAATCTTCATGCGGCAGATAAGTATTTCTGTCTTGTGTTCTGAAAACATTGAGATATTTAATTTTTTAAAAGGCGGCATTTATGTCGCCTTTTTTCTCTCCCCAAATCAATAAAAGAAAAATATTCTGTCTGCTGTATAAAAGCTGAAATATGCAGATGCGATTCCCTTTACTGATGACATAGTGAGGGAAAAGACAGGGAGAGCAGGCCGTATGACCTTGCATCAGATATTGGCACTCATGGTTATCGCTTTGATGATGGCTGTCTTTATCTGGGATCGGTTTCGTTATGATGTGGTTGCTCTGTGCTTCCTGCTGATTTCTGTCAGTCTCGGTCTGGTTCCCTATGACAAAGCTTTCACCGGTTTTGCGGATGATATTGTTATCATTGTCGGCAGTGCGCTGATTGTCAGTGCCGGTGTGGCACGCTCGGGCCTGATGGAGGCGGCGGTGCAGCGTTTTGTGCCGCATCTCAATGCAGTGCGGCTGCAAATGCTGTTGCTGGTCGGTGTGGTGACAGTTCTCTCGGCTTTCGTGAAAAATGTCGGCGCTCTGGCCATTATGATTCCGGTTGCACTGCAATTTGCGCGCCGCTCCAATGTCTCCCCGTCGGTTTTCCTGATGCCGATGGCCTTTGGCGCACTGCTTGGCGGATTGATGACGCAGGTCGGCACATCGCCTAATATTGTGGTCTCGCGTGTGCGCGCTGAAATGGTGGGCGAGAGTTTCACCATGTTTGATTTTACGCCGGTCGGTGCAACGCTGGCAGTTGTGGGGATTATTTATCTGGCACTGTTCTACTGGCTGGTTCCGCAGCGTAAGCGCGAAAATGTCAGCGTGGATGAAGCCATTGAAATCCGCAATTATGTTTCGGAAGCACGGGTGCCGAAAGGCGCGACGGTTATCGGTAAAAAAATCACTGATCTGGTGAAACCGGCCGAAGGCAATGCGATGGTGACATCCATCTTGCGCGATACAAAACGCGTAGCACCATTGCCGGATACGGTGATTGCTGAAGGCGATGTTATTCTGCTGGAAGGTGATCCGAAAGCGCTGGATGCGATTGTCAGCAACGGCAAGCTCAAACTGACGGAAGACCGCATACCCTCGGAGAATTCCGGCTCTGCCGAGATTGAGGCTATTGAGGCGGTAATCGGCAAGGATTCCGCGCTGATCGGCACATCGGCACGCGGACTTAATCTTTATGAGAACTATGATGTTAATCTGCTGGCGGTGAGCCGTCAGGGTGAGCGTATCAGCGAGCGTCTGCGTGAGGTTATTCTTCATCAGGGCGATGTGGTGGTGTTGCAGGGACGGCAGGGGATTTTGCCGCCATTGCTGCGCGAACTGGGCTGCCTGCCGCTGGCGCGACGTACCATTCTGCTCGGTAGTGTACGGCGCGGGCTGATCCCGCTGTCGATCCTGCTGGTTGCTATCGGAATAACTGCCTTGGGCGTTGTGCCTGTCTCAATCGCCTTTTTTGCGGCGGCAGTGGCTATGGTGGTCTTTCGGGTTATTCCGGTCAGTGAGGTTTATTCATCCGTTGACGGGCCAATTCTCGTGATGCTGGCTGCGCTTATTCCCGTGAGTGATGCCTTGCGTACAACCGGCGCAACGGATGTGATTGCGCAATGGCTGACGATCTTCGCACATCAAATGCCGCCTGCCGGTGCGCTGGCTCTGATTTTGATTACAGCAATGGCGGTCACACCATTTCTCAATAATGCGGCGACAGTGCTGGTAATGGCGCCGATTGCCACCAGCTTTGCTTCCGGCCTCGGTTTTAAACCTGAAGCATTTCTGATGGCTGTGGCGATTGGTGCCGGTTGTGACTTTCTTTCGCCGATCGGGCACCAGTGCAATACGCTGGTTATGGGGCCGGGCGGATATCGTTTCAGCGATTATCCGCGCCTTGGCCTGCCTTTGTCTTTCATCATTATTTGCGTGGCCGTACCGGCGCTGATGTTCTGGTGGCCGTTGCAGTAAATATCAACCGGCCATGAAGCCGGTTGAATCTTTCTGCCAGTAACCGGCGACCAGTGTCTGGTCACGGGATTTACCAAGCTGTTTGCGCCAGTAATCGCGCATGATTTTGGCACAGTCAGCTTCACCGGCAAACCAGCCGAAACTGTCATTACCGTCCGGCCATGGCAGGGCACGGAGCCTGTCTGTCAGTGCTGTTGCGGCTGTATCCTGATCGGCATTCACAATCCATTCGATTGTCATGCCTTCAGGATGGGTGAGCGGCTGAATATCAGATTGCGTATCAACGGCAATCAGCACATGGCCGGTAACATCGGGTGCGAATTCTTCCAGCATCCGCCCGACGGCGGGCAGGCCGGTCATATCCGTACCGATCAGATATTGTTTTGCCTGTCGCAGCGGACGGCCGACCGGCCCCATCAGACCGGCAATATCACCTGCACGGGCATTTTTAGCCCATTGGCTGGCCAGTCCTGCTGTTTCATGAATATAGAAATCAATCTCCATCCAGCCTTCTTCAATATTGAGATTGCGGATGGTGTAAGCGCGCGCTGCCGGTCGTTTTGCTTCATCCGGCCAGAAGGGCAGGCCGTTCGGCCCCATGATCGGCCAGACAGGCTGCGGCACATCTTGGGTAGGCAATAATAGCCGCACATGCATCGCACCGAACAGTGAAAAGCGTTTGAGGTCTTCACCGCTGAAACGGATACGCAGCATATGCGGTGTGAAATAGTGCGCAGAGACAATGGTCATCAGCCGGAATTGCGGCAGTGGCTGCTCACCGGCATGATCGCCTTCCCAGAGAATGTCCGGTGCTTCTTCTTTGGTATAGAGTTTGATGGCAACGGCAGCCAGATCTTTCAGGCGGCTCAGCCCGACAGTTTCACCGGCACGTAATGAAACCTGATAACCTTCCGGCTGCGATTTCAGCTCGATCTGCCCGAAAGGGTAATAAAATGCGTGCAGTTCTTCTTGCGCATCATAATGCGCTTCATAGGAGTTGAGACGGTCAATAATCGGCGGCAGATAGCTTGCCCCGTTGACGAGGCGGATACTGGCATAGCTGTGCAGTGATGATGAATGCTCTGACACGGTGTTCTCGATTTTGGAAACAGGATGAACGCAAAAAAGACAGGCAGCATAAAATGCCGCCTGCCAGACTGGAGAGGATTGGCGTTTTAACCGCCGAAACGTCCGGTAATGGCCACTTTGAAAGTGCGGCCTTTGCCTTGTTCTATATCTGTAGTTGTTGCCCAGCCGGTTTGCGCGTCGGTATAGGCTTTGTTGAAGATATTATCGACGCCGAAGTCGAGCTTCACATTGTCAGTGACCTGCCAGTTGGCAAACACATTCACCAGATCGGTGCGCGGATAGACGGTCACACCATTGCTGATCGCGCGGGTAACTTTACCAAGGCTCTGATATTCAATGCCGTAAACCAGACGATCATCCAGTGCTTTAAGACCCAGCGCGGCGCTGAAATTATGCAGCGGCGTGTTACTCAGAGATTCGCCCTTATAGATACCGTCTTTCATTTCTGCATCGTTATAGGAGGCTGCGAGGTTCACATAGCCCCACCATGTGTCATAGGTGCCTTCCAGCTCCACACCGCGCAGACGGGCGGTGCCGACATTCTCGGAGGTCGTGTACTTGTCGATTTTAACGGTGTTGATGTAATCTTTCACATCAGTGTGGAAGATATTCAGTTTGGTGCGCAGCTGATCTCCGGCTTCAATCAGATTATCCTGCCGCAGATTGATGCCCGCCTCATAGGTAGTGGCGACTTCTGGTTTCAGGAACAGATTCGGCTCATAGCCGGAACCGTGAGAACCGTTCTGGCGGAACACATCCTGCATATGCGGAACGCGATAACCCTGCGCATAAAGTCCGTATAACTGGATACCCTCAATAGGGGTGATACCGACACTCAGGCGCGGGGAAACACGGTTGCCGTCGAGGCTGACATCCTGAGACGGATTACCAGGAGAGGCTTTGCTGGTGCCATCGAGCTTATAACCGTCATAACGGACAGCACCGATCACTTCGAGCCATTTCTGATATTCGCCCTGCCATTGCACAAAGCCGCCATAGGCCTGCTGCTCGCCATTGCCGAAATTGTCGGTATCGGAGCGTCCGCGCAATTTATAGTAATCCATGCCGTAGGTTACGGTGTGTTTCAGGCTCTCGGTTTCAAAACGCGAGCTGTTATGAGCGCGGAAACCGGATGTCGAAACATCATAATAACGGGTTTTTCCATAGTCTTTCAGCTGCCAGACCTGAAACTGGTCATTATCCGTCGCGCTGTGATAGGCATTGACGGACAGATCCCAGAACGGATTATCATCCGGTCTGTAGGTGTAGCTACCTGTATAGGTGCTCACCACAGTATCAGCATTATAGCGTGACAGGGTTGGAGAGGCCGAGCCGCTGCTGCCGGTGATGATATCTTCATATTTCTGGCGGGAGATGCCAAATTTCAGCTCATGGCCTTCTGCGGGGCGCAGGGTGACTTTACCCATGCCGCTGATGGTTTTTTCACCTGTCCAGCGCACATAATCGCCGTCACCATTCTTATATTCATCACTGTCACGGTAATTGAGATTACCGATGACATCGAAATTCTCATTAAAGCGGTAAGCGCCGGTTGTGCTGGTGAGGAAGCCTTTTCCATTGCTTTCATAGCGCAGCTTTTCGCTCAAAGCCCATGTTTCACCGTCATAGAGAAAGTCGCGGGCATCTTTGGTTTCAAAAGCAACCACGCCGCCAATGGCACCGGAACCATAGATGTTGGAAACAGGGCCGCGGATAACGGTCACCTGCTTGAGCAGTTCCGGTTCAATATAGAACGAGCCGGAACCGTGGCCGACACGCCAGTAATCCTGCCTTGCGCCATCCAGCGTTACTGCAACACGACCATATTGCTGAAGACCGCGAATATTAATCGAGGTTGCCGGATCATCACCGTTTAGTGAGGCGTGAACACCCGGTGTGAAGCGGAAAATATCGGCAGCAGTTGTCGGCTGAATGCGGTCGATCTGCTGACGTGAGATCAGGCTGGTGGAAGCAATCGCATCAATTACCGCCTGATCATTGCTGAGCGGGGAGATGGTTATGGTATCGAGTTCCAGCACCTGAGACTTCGCTTTGTCAGCGGGTTTTTGCTCATCTGTTTGTTGCTGGGTTTTAACCGGCTTTGTCTGGGCAAGAAGAGGTGTTGCGCTGAATGCGAATAGCCCGATTGTACTGAGCACGGTTGTACCCAGCAGACGAAACGCGGATTTCTGAGAGATTTTCATATTGCCCCCGATGATGCTGCCGGTTCACAGCGGGAGGGATTTCCGGCTATTGGCATGCATTAAGTTGACTCATTAACTCATATTAATTAGAGGCTATATAAATCATGATAAATAGAGTCAACTTTAATTATGCAAATCAGACAATTGTTCACTAAAGCGAAAAATCATCCCGATTATTACGCGATGAAGATGATATTTTTGCTCACAATCGCTCTGGTCGTTGTGGTGTTCTGGCTGAATGTGAGTTCTGCCCGTGCCGCGCAGCAACAAGGCACGGCGCAACGCATTATCACGCTCGGGCCTGATGTGACCGAAATCGTCTATGCACTCGGCGCGGATGAAAAAATCATCGCTCTTGACCGCAGCAGCAAATATCCGGCGGATACAGCCAGTAAGACCAATGTCGGTTACCGCCGCAGCCTGTCAGCCGAAGGTGTGCTGGCTCTGCATCCCGATCTGATTATCGCGTCGGAAGATATCGGCCCGCCGGAAGTGGTGGATGTGCTCAATCAGTCCGGTGTGCCTGTGCTGTATATTCCGGCAGTTAACAGCCGTGAGGGGCTGGTTACAAAAATCAGCCTGATTGCCGAGCGTCTGCAGCTGGAGCCGCAGGGGGAAGTGCTGACAAAATCGGTTACGGCAGATTTTGATGCGGCTATGGCGCATGTGCGCAAAGTCTCGGAAGGGCGCGGAAAGAAAGTGGTGTTCTTCCACGGGCTGGCGAAGCTGAGCGGTGCGGGCAGTGATACGGCGGCAGATGCCTTTATCCGCCATGCAGGGGGCTTTAATCCGCTTGCGGTCTATAAAGGCTATAAAGCCGTGTCAGCAGAATGGTTGCTGGAAGCAGAGCCGGAAGTGGTGCTGATGCTGTCCGACGGGGCAGGCGGGCCTAAAGCAGAGGATGTGTTCTCGGACAAAGCACTGCAAAACACGCCCGCAGCCCGAAACAAGGCGCTGATCGTACTTGACGGGCCCTATATGCTTGGTTTCGGCCCGCGTACGGCAGAAGCTGTGCGCATTCTTGCTGATGCACTCTATGGACAGTAATACAGATTAATCATCAGCATCTTTGGGCAGCAGCTTTTCAATGTCGTGGAAAATCTGCTGCCATTCTTCTTCATTCAGATCAAAAAGCTGGAAACTGCGCAGCAGGAAAGCACCTTCATTGGCGATGAATGCAAGACGGGTATTACGTCCTTGCCGGGTGGAGACATCCAGCCCGTCCAGTTGTTTGCGATACCATTGCCGTGTTTTATCCAGCTGTTCCGAACTGGGTTCAAGACTGGCAAGCATGGCTGCAAGACGTGAATCACCAAGCGGGTCACTGTCCCTTGTCACACGAATATGCGCCGCTATATGGGAGAGGGCATCGGTTCTGCCATTCTGCATGGCGGTCACCTGTTTGTCGAAATCAATGCCCCAGCGTGTCAGCATGGCATCGACCAGCCCGTCTTTATTGCCGAAACAATATTGCACACCGCCCTTGGTGATACCGGCGGCCTTGGCCAGCGCATCAATGGTCAAAGCCGGTGCGCCATGCTCCACAACGATCTTTTCGGCCAGATCCAGCAAATGATTGCGGTCAATGGTGCGCGGACGGCCAATTTTTTTGAGTTTTTTACTTTCCATACGTATGGATTTAAATTAACGACCATCAGGTTTCAAGCTTTTTCCGTAAAACAACACATTTTGTCGTTCTGCGGGGCAGGTTATAAAAGTGCTGAAACTTCAGCACAGAAGAAGTGGATATTATCAATGACATTGCATAATCGCTGGCTGGTACTGGCCATCGTCTCAAGTGCATTATTCCTGATCGTGATTGATATGACTGTGCTTTACACAGCATTGCCGCGGCTTACCCATGATCTTGCGGCCAGCGCATCAGAGAAACTCTGGATTATTAATGCTTACCCGCTGGTCGTTGCAGGCCTGTTGCCGGGTGTCGGCAGTCTTGGCGACCGTCTCGGGCATAAACGTATGTTCACAGCGGGGCTTGTGGTTTTTGGTATCGCGTCACTCGCAGCAGCCTATGCACCAAATGCGGAAATGCTGATTGCTGCCCGCGTGTTGCTTGCCGTTGGTGCTGCAATGATGATGCCGGCAACACTCTCGATCATTCGCCTGACTTTCGAGGATGAGAACGAACGCTCTTTCGCAATCGGTATCTGGGCGGCGGTGGCCTCCGGCGGTGCAGCCTTCGGTCCTGTGGTCGGCGGCGTTTTGCTGGAATATTTCTGGTGGGGTTCTGTCTTCCTTATCAATGTGCCGGTGGTGCTGATTGCGCTGGTTCTGGCTTTGACCGTGCTGGAGACCCGTCCCGGTAATAAAAACCGTCAATGGGATCTGATCGGTTCCGTTCAGGTGATGATCGGTCTTGTCGGTGTGACTTTTGCCTTGAAAGAGCTGGCCAAGCGCGACAGTTCCATGTTGCTCTTTACCGTCTCTATGATTGTCGGTTTGATTGCGCTGGTGGTGTTCTATCGCAGGCAGCGGGCAACCAATGGTATGCTGGTTGATTTCTCGCTGTTTGGTAACCGCAAATTCTCGTCCGGCGTGATGGCGGCTTCTGTTTCTTCGGCAGCTCTGATTGGCGTAGAGCTGGTTTTCAGCCAGCGTTTGCAGCTTGTTGCCGGTTATTCGCCGCTGCAGGCCGGTCTGCTCATTCTGCCAATTCCGCTGGCCGCCTTTGTTGCGGGGCCGCTGGTTGGCTGGGGACTGCCAAAAATCGGTGAGGCACGGGTGCTTTGGGGTGGTATGCTGATTACCGGTCTTGGTACTGCGCTTTATCTGCTGAGCTTCCAGATGCAGCCGCAGATCTGGCTGATCGGCCTGATGATTATGGGTTTTGGTGTCGGTGCCGCAATGACCGGTGCTTCAACCGCAATCATGGGCAATGCGCCGGAAGAAAAAGCCGGTATGGCAGCTTCCGTAGAGGAAGTGTCCTATGAGCTTGGCGGTGCCACAGGCGTTACGATTTTCGGCAGTCTGATGACCGCAATCTATACGGCATTTATGATCGTGCCGGAAGGATCGGGTTTTCCTGAAACGATCCGTGACAGTCTGGATGAAGCTTTGCTGCTGGCAGAAACCCTGCCTGCGGAACAGGCACAGCATCTGCGTGAGGTTGGCTTTATGGCCTTCGATCAGGCCTTTATGTGGGTGATTGCAACGGCGTCATTGCTGATTTTTGCAACGGCATTGCTGATCTACCGGATGAACCGGAAAGCATAAAAAAAGACCGGCTCATTCTGACGGATGAGCCGGTCTTACTATTTTGAACAGAGATGATGATTATTTATCATCTTTCATACGGGCGAAATAATTCGCCAGCAGCGCACCGGAAATATTGTGCCATACGCTGAAGATCGCGCTTGGCACTGCGGCCAGCGGCGAGAAATGCGCATTGGCAAGGGCGGCACCCAGACCGCTGTTCTGCATACCGACTTCAACTGCAATGGCTTTACGCTTGGCCAGCGACATGCCGGTAAGTTTGGCTGCGGTAAAGCCCAGCATATAGCCGATGCCATTGTGCAGAACCACGACCACGAAGATCAGCAGGCCGGAAGTAGCGATAGCGCCTTTGCTGCCTGCCACAACAGCGGCAACAATCAGCACGATGCCGGTCACGCTTACCAGCGGCAGCACAGGGACAGCGGATTTAACAATGCCCGGAATGAGTTTCTGCGCCAGTACGCCAAGTGCCAGCGGCACGAGGATCACCTTAACAATGCTCATGAACATTGCCATTGCATCAACCGGCAGGAACTGGCTGGCGAAGAACCAGACGAGGAATGGCGTTACCAGCGGTGCAGCCAGTGTGGTCACGCTGGTGCAGGCAACGGACAGCGCCACATCGCCTTTGCCGAGATAGGTCATCACATTGCTGGATGTACCGCCCGGGCAGCAGCCGACGAGAATAACACCGGCAGCGACTTCCGGTGACATCGGAATGATCTTGGTCAGCAATACGGCAAGCAGTGGCATAATCAGAAACTGCGAGGCAACACCGATACCCACATCGACCGGACGGCGCACAACTTCACGGAAGTCATCAAGGGAGAGGGTAAGACCCATGCCGAACATGATGATACCGAGCAGGGTAACAATATAAGGGGCGAATTGTTTAAAGGTCTCAGGGAATACAAAACCCAGTACGGCAAACAGCAGAACCCAGACCGCAAAAGTCTTGCCTACAAAAGCCGAAAAGCTTGCCAGCATTTTCATTACAGATAGTCCTTATTTAATAACTGACCCCGCTCTTGAGTGCATCCCGAAAAGTGCGAAGCGGTTTTCGGATAAGATGCGCGTAAAAATAGATAGAGCGGTTCCAACGATTTTATTTTAACTGGAACCGCTCTAGTTTTTATGAGGCGGCATGGCAAGTTATTAATGAAATAAAATAAGTGCATTACGGGTAATAAAATGAGTCTGTGCGGCAGGCATATAGGCCTAAAGTTTCAGAGCACCTGTAAATAAAAACACCCGCCATAGCTGTGCATGACGGGTGCGTTAGTTTTGTCTGTCAGTCTGTATCGTCAGGCTGTCTTTTTATTGTCGCCCATTTGGAAAATCGCGAACAATGCGATAACAGCTGCGATACTGACATACCATGCAGGTGCACTGTAGCCGAGCGAAGTGGTGCCGAGCCATGTCAGCGCTGCCGGAGCAAAACCACCGAAAATCGTGGTGGAGATGTTATAGGCCAGCGACATACCGGTTGAACGGATATGGGTCGGGAAGACTTCGGACAGGGCGGAAGGTGCAACGCCAACCACACCGGCAACCATAACACAGAAGCAGCTCTGAACAGTGATCAGGGTGCCGAGTGTCGGTGAGTGATGCAGCCACCACAATAGCGGATGGATAGCCACCAGCAATACGGTTGTGGTGATCGCCAGTGTCAGACGACGGCCGATCTTGTCGGAAACAGCACCGGCAGCAATACAGGCAATAGCCATCAGAATATTACTGATAAGTGCCGAGATAAATGCCTGCGTACCGGTGAAACCGAATGCGCGCTGCACATAGACCGGCATATAGATAACCATGACATAGACGCTGGCTGCCCAGAGCACGGAGAAGGCCGTACCTTTGAGCAATGCACCGCGATAGGTGGTGAAAATCTCTTTCAGCGGAGCATGTTCTTTGTGCGCGGCTTCCGGTTTTTCGTCAAATTTCGCTTTGAAATGTGGTGTTTCATCCAGCGAACGGCGCATCCACAGACCGACAGGGGCAATCAGCAGGCCGAGGATGAACGGAATACGCCAGCCCCAGTCACCGATCTGATCTTCAGTCAGCAGCGATGTAACGCCCAGCGCCACAAAGGCACCGATAATATTGGAAAATGCCATACTGGCCTGCAGCCATGCAGCATATTTGCCCTTCTGACCTTCCGGTGCATGTTCCACCAGAAACGCCGCCGCACTGCCGACTTCACCACCGGCTGAGAAGCCCTGCAAGACACGGCCTGCAAGAATAATCATCGGTGCGCCGATACCGATCGCGGCATAGGTTGGTGCAATAGCAATCAGCAGCGTACCGGCTGCCATAATCATGATGGTCAAAAACAGCGCCGCTTTACGACCGGCTTTATCAGCGTAAACGCCGAGCACAACCGCGCCGAGCGGACGGATCAGAAAGCCGAGGCCAAAGGCCAGAAACGACTTGATCAGTTCGACAGTGTCATTGCCGCCAGGAAAGAAATTCTTGGCGATATAAACCGCAAACAAGGCGTAGATTGTAAAATCATACCATTCCAGAGCATTACCGATTGAGGCAGCAGCGACAGCCTTTTTGGCGTTGGAATTATGCTTTGTATGCGATGGTATAGTTGGATTATGTGTAACGTCCGTCATAGGACTGGCTCTCCCCCAAACATTCCGGCTGTGGTCTTTTATCTCTCATCTCCCACCAGCAATACGAGACAGTAACAATTTAACTTTGTGTCGGCATTTGACAAAAAATGAATGTCTCCATAGCGAAAAACGAAATAGTGTTTCGACGGAACAATATTTTTGTATTTATGGCATATTGGATTGATATTCTTGGTAAAAATCACTGATGAAGGTCTGTGCCTATGATCGAGCTGCGGCAGCTTTCTTACTTCGTGGCGGCCTGCCATCAAACCAGTTTCAGCAAGGCGGCTGAAATGCTGGATATTGCGCTGTCAACGCTCAGCGTGGCACTGCAGAATCTGGAAGAGGAAGTCGGTGCACAATTGTTCCGTCGCGTGCCTGCGGGGCTTACCCCGACTGTGGCCGGACGCTGGCTTTACCGTGCTGCTATTCCACTGTTGCAGGCTGAAGCTTTTACCCGTCAGGCGGCGATGCGGGAATGTACCGAAGAGAATGAATTCAGCCATCTGGTTGTGGAAGTCCAGCTGATGTTCTCGCTGGGCAATGTCTCCAAAGCCATCAGTACGGCGCTTGCCGGATTGCAGAAAGATTATCCGGATGTGTTTATTGAGCCGCATTGGGGCAGTGCGGATGGTGATCCGGCTTTACCGCTGACAGAGAGTGCGAAAAGCAGCCGGATTATTTTCAGCTATGAGAAAAAGGGTGTCGCCATCCACGATGATCCGTGGGTGCTGGCGCGTAGTCTGCCTGTGCAGTCAGGCGAAGCGCCTGCTTTGCAGGATATGCTGGCTGGCCCTGTGATTGTGCCTGCATTGCCGGAACCGCTGCTGCATGACCTCTCTGCTTATCTGGCAAAGCATCCGATTAAAAATATCCGCTTCACGCAGGATCATCCGGGTACTCTGGCACGTTTAAGCGGGGAGCACCCTGATACGGCCTTTCTGGTGCCGCAAAGCACGCTTGCCAACCGCATGGGGCTGCATCGTCTTAAACTGGTGCCGCTTGATCCGCCGCTCATCAGTCAGGTGCGGGTGCATATTGCCGATCCGCATCCGGTGGCGGAAGAGACTGTGCGCCGTATTCGTGCGGCACTGATTTCCGGTGAAACATCGCCGCTTTATCAGCCGCAGCTCACCAGACGGCAATTCAGCTATTTCCGGCTCATTGACAACAACCGCAATCTCACCGCTGCTGCCCGTATGGCCAAAGTTGCCCAACCGGCCATTACCGGCCAGCTGCGCAAGATGGAGCAGGTGATCGGCAAACAATTATTTGAACGCCGTCGCGACGGGCTTGTGCCGACAGATGCCGGACGGGTTTTTCGTATCGGCAGTGATCTGATCGACGCGCGTTTGCAATCCATGGCCGTGCATAGTGCGGGATCATTGGGGCGCAACCGGTCGCGTTTACGTATCGGCGTGCTGCCATCCGTCAGTCAGGAAAGCACTTTGCTGGCAGGGATGACCGATGCCGTGCTGCGCTGGCGAAAGAACCATCCGCAGATTGATCTGCAAATTCTCGAAGCTCCGACGAGTGTCTTGCAGGATTGGGTGCAGGCGGGTGTGATCAGCCTTGCCGTGCTGGAAACCGATATGCCGCATATGGCGCGTTTCAGTCTCAATGTTGAAGAGCCTCTGTCGCTGATCTGTCATCCTGATCTGGCTGCAGAACTCTCACAAAACACAGCGATTGATCTGGAGGCGCTTCGTCAGGTACCGCTGGTTCTACCGACTATGACTTTCGGCATCCGGCAATTGCTGGATGCACAGTTGAGCGAGCACAACTTGTCCGTTGAACCGGTCATCGAGATCAATTCTCTGCCGATGATGATCGCGATGATCCGGCGTGAAAAACTCGCCACTTTGCTGCCGGTCTCAGCCGTGCGCCGTGATCTGGAGCAGGGCACTCTGGTAAGCCTTGAACTGAAGCCGCATATTCTGCGCAGGTTGTTTGTGATTTATTCCAATGCCCGTACCCTGACGGTTGCCGAAAGAGAACTGGTGCGCGAATTGCGTGAGGCACTCACTCCATAATCGGCTTAGAGCGCCGTGTGCCAGACTTGGCACACAAAGGTCGCTCTAACACTTTAAAATTAGAGCATAATTTTACCTTAAACTGATCCAGGTTTAAGGAATTATGCTCTGGAAATGAAAACAGGCGAAACCGGAGTTCCGCCTGTTTTCTTCACGGGGGCATTTTCTAGGTTTTACGCCAGATTGAAGTGGCGGATGTTTTTCTTTTCCGCTTCATCCAGCGCTTCTTCATATCCGGCATCGGCATAACGCATCACGCCGAGCGAAGTGTCATTGGTCAGCGACAGTTCAATGCGGGTATCCGCATCATCTGTACCATCGGCCACCACAGTCACACCCGCGCTGGTCATGTAGCCGGAATAGCCGCCGCCGCCGGAGTGGATCGCGACCAGATCAGCCTGCGACGAGCACATGGCCAGACCGTTAATCAGCGGCCAGTCGGCAATCGCATCAGAACCGTCACGCATATTCTCAGTCATGATATTCGGATGCGCCATGGCACCGGCATCAAGATGATCGCGGGTAAAGGCAACAGGGCCGGACAATGTACCGTCACGCACCATGCTGTTCACTGCGAGTGCCAACTGGGTGCGTTCGCCATGACCGAGCCATGCAATACGTGCCGGCAGACCTTCAAACGGCACATTTTTACCGGCGAGATGGATCCAGTTGGTGACAATGCGGTTATCCGCAAAAGCCTTGAGGATGTAATTGTCGATAATGCGGATATCTTCCTGATTATTCGACAGGGCAATCCAGCGGAACGGGCCAATCGCGCGGCAGAACAACGGGCGCAGGAAGGCTTCGGTGAAGACCGGAATGTTGAACGCATCGGCCACACCGCCGTCTTTGGCGTGAGTGCGGATCAGGTTACCATTGTCAAAAACGACCGAACCGGCTTTCTGGAAGCCAAGCATTGCTGTGACATGACGAACAATGGAAGCACGGCTTTCATTCATCAGGGTCTGCGGGTCGCTTTTGCGCATCGCGCGGGCTTCATCCAGCGAACGGGTCGCCGGTACATAGCCGTAAACCAGATCATGGGCGGAAGTCTGGTCAGTCACGATATCCGGAATGATGTTGCGTGCCAGAATTTGCTCATAAAGATCAGCGGCATTGCCGTGAACGCCGATGGAGACAGCGCGTTTCTCGGCCATTGCTGTTTTGACCTGCGCCAGCGCATCGTCCAGATCTTTGGCAATCACGTCAAGGAAGCCGATATCCTTGCGCTTCTGAATGCGTTCCTGATCGATTTCAACGCAGAGCGTAACCGCACCGGCCATACGGCCTGCCAGCGGCTGCGCGCCGCCCATGCCACCTAGACCGGCGGTGAGGATCAGACGACCGGCCAGATCATTGTTGAAACTCTGTTCGGCGATGCGCATGAAGATTTCATAGGTGCCCTGAATAACACCCTGCGAGCCGATATACTGCCAGTCACCGGCAGTAAGACCACCCCAGCAGATCAGGTTCTGCTTTTCCCATTCGTAGAAATTTTCAGCCTTCGCCCACTGACCAACCATATTACAGTTGGCCATAATCACGACCGGTGCCTGTTTATGGGTTTTCAGAATGCCGATCGGCTTGCCGGATTGTACGACGAGGGTTTCGTCTTCTTCAATCTTGTGCAGGCTTTCAACGATCTTGTCATGGGACGGCCAGTCGCGTGCGGCTTTGCCGAGTGCGGCATAGACCACCAGATTATCAGGATCTTCACCCACAGCCAGCACGTTTTCCATCAAACGCAGCAGGCCTTCAGCGCGCCAGTTCTTACAGCGCAGCTCGGTGCCGGATGTGACGTTAAATTGTTTCTTGGACATAATAATACTTTCTAAACCGCTAAATCAGGCCAGTGCATAATCGGCAAGCGAAATGCCGAGTGCCTTTTCGACAATCGGATAAACGCTCGGGTCTTTGACCGAGGCGCTGAGCGGGATTTCTGTCTTGTTGATGTGGAACACCAGAATTTCCATGCCCTCATGGACATTGCCGACACTGACAGGGCTGCCATTGGTATCGAGCGTGGTGATCACGTCAGGGAAGGTGGCAAGACGCTGACCGTCACCGTCATCCACGGCCATATATTCGTTCATCACATGCAGGATCACATCGCGGTTGCCGTCACGCACGGTGATAGTGCCGATGTCGAAAGCTTCCTGCGTGTAATGCACATTCTTGGCGGTGACTTTGCCCTGTGCGAGAATGCTGCCATTGGTGGTTTTGCAAATTGCATCAATCACCGCAGTCGCACCTTTGCTCTGGGCTGCGCGAATGGCTTCGCCAAGGGTCAGAGCACGGGAGATACCGCCGAGCGCTGCATTCTTGCGCACATAAGACGCACGCAGCGGATTGCGGCAACTGGCGATGAAGCCGCCGGACATATCGGAAGCTTTGCGCAGGATCGGCGAAATTTTAGCTGTCGCGCCGCGTGTAACCAGCTCGATATAGGAGTTGGAATCGCGGTGGCCGCCAACGGCTGTCTGGATCATCTGCTCAGGGCTGTTGGCCATGCCGATGGAACCCATATCGCCGGTCGGATGCGCACGGATATCGCCCACAGCATCAATAACCTTGGTGCCGAGAACAGCGGAAGGCAGCCATGCATTCATGGTGCTGGACATGCCGTTCTGGCCGATCATCAGGCCATAGACTTCGTCGCCCAGCTCATATTGCAGCAGTTCAACGGCTTTCACATAGTCGATGCCGAGCATTTCCCACTGGGTGGTGCTGGCCGGTGCGCCGATCGCAGCGGCTGTGGCAATCCATGCATCGTCGGATACTTCTTCCATATCCACCAGTTCAGGCCGGCCAATGGTGACCGCAGTGGTGCCCAGCATACGGCCATGCTCGACCCAGCCGCCGCCGCCGGCTGCAAAGACCGAACCGCCGGCAATTGCGGATTCCACGTCATCCAATGTTAAAATACGCCCCATAATGGCCTCCTCTTAAATGCTGTTATGCGTTTGATTGGTAACCGGAGTGCGCTCGTCAAAGCGGCGCACTGCCGCAAACATTGCTGCAGCACCTGCTGCAATGTCGTGTTTCTCTGCCCATTCTTCCGGTGTGTGGCTGCGTCCGCCAAGGCATGGCACAAAGACCATGGCCGCCGGTGCCAGCTGGCCGATAAAGGCCGCATCATGCCCCGCACCGCTGGCGAGTTGCAGATGACTATGACCGAGCGCATCGGCGCTTTTTGCCAGATCATCCAGCAGGCCTAAGTCACAATCCATCGGCATGGTGTCGGAAAGGGTCTTGAAACTGCTGCGCTCCACTCTGGCCTTTTCGGCAGCATCTTGCGTTGCCGCATCAATACTTTCCAGAAAGCGCAGGGTTTTCTCGCGTTTGCCGGTGCGGATGTCGACGATCACCTTGGCCTGTTCCGGCACCACATTGGCACCGCCCGGTTCAAGGGTGAGAATGCCGACAGTGGCAACAAAATAGCCATCCGGCTCAGATGCCAAAGCTTCGGCCTGTTCACGGATTGCAGTGACAGCTTGTGCCGCCGCATAAAGCGCATCGCGGCGCATATGCATAGGCGTGGTGCCCGCATGGTCAGCGGCACCCTGAAAAGCAATTTCCAGACGGGTGATGCCGACAATACCTGTCACCAGCCCCAAATCCGTCTTGCTCTGTTCCAGCACAGGGCCTTGCTCAATATGCAGTTCCAGATAGGCGGCAATATCATCCTTGCGTATAGCCTCTGGAAGCTTGACCGGATTACCGCCGACACGGATCAGCGCATCACCGAGACGCTCATCCTGCGGGCCGGTAAAGTCGAGCATGGCATTGGTCAGCTGACCGCTCATGCCACGGCTGCCGACACAGGAGAGGCCGTATTCACTCGGTTCTTCAGCGAGAAAATCCACCACTTCCAGATTATGCTGCAATTCTATACCGGCATCGCGCAGGGCACGGGCAACTTCGAGTGCCGCCACCACACCGGCAATACCGTCAAAGCGTCCGCCGGAAGGCACAGTATCACTATGCGAGCCCATCATAATAGTTTTGGCGTGCGGCTTGGCACCGGTACGGCGACCGATCAGATTGCCTGCGGTATCAATGCGCACCTCAAGACCGGCGGCTTTGAATTGCTCAATCAGATAGGCGCGGCCAGCCAGAAAACGCGGCGTAAAAGAACGGCGCGTGTAAGGCTTGCCCGGCTCGGTAATATCGGCCAGCGCCATAATATCCTGCCAGAGCCGGTCAACATCGACGAGCGTATTGAAGGCCGCCATTACGCGGCTCCTTTACGAAGGGCCGGGCGTACAAAGCGACCGGAACCCGGTTCCGCTGTGACCACACCCTCAGCCATGGCGCATTCACCGCGCACAAATGTATGGGTGATACGGAACGGCAGTTTGATACCGTCATAAGGACTCCAGCCGACAATATTATTGCCGCTTTCTGCCGCTTTGTAAGTGTAAGGATCGCGGCGTGCCAGAACGATATCGGCATCAAGACCGGCACCGAGCGCACCTTTGGTCTGACCGAGGCGGAACAGATTAGCCGGATTATGCGCCAGCAGGCGGGCAGCATGGCTGAGTGACAGACCGCGCTCATCCAGACCTTTGAGCAGCAGCGCATAGAGCGCTTCCAGCCCCGGAACACCGGATGCATTTTTCAGCATGTTTTCATCGTTTTTGCGATCAAGCGACCAGCTCACATGATCGGTGGAAACAATGGTCACATTACCGGCAGCCAGTTGCTGCCAGATGGCTTCACGCTCGGCGCGGTTGCGTACCGGCGGGTTGATCTTAGCGCGGCCGATCAGGCGGCTGACATCATCTTCTTCACAGAGGGTCAGATAGTGGATGCAGGCTTCAACCGTTGCCGCATAGCCCTGTGCGCGATAACCGGCGGCCAGTTCATAGCCACGGCCAACGGAGCAATGCACCACATGGGTGGCGCAACCGCTCATGGCGCCGATCTCATAGACTTCTGCCATCGCCAGTGTTTCAGTCACCGGCGGTCGGCTCATGCTATGGGTCAGATAATCGGTGCGGCCGCTTTTCTCGACCTGATCGATGTAATAGCGCACCATTTCATCATTTTCATTATGAATACCGGCAATCAGACCATGGCGGGCAATGGCCGAGAAGCACTCATAAAGCATCTGCGGGGTGATGCGCGGAAAGCGCTCCGGATGGGTGCCGAAGGTCGAGAATTTGAAACCCGCCGCACCGGCTTCAACCAGACCGTCAATATGTTTGGTGCCGTCTGCCGGATGCGCCGTGGCATAAAGCGCGAAATCCACGCGCGCTTCTTGACCCGCGGTTTCCACCTTGCGGGTGAAGCGCTCCGGTGTCGCGATCAGGTCGCCGTCGTCATAAGGCATATCGACAATCGTTGTCACACCGCCTGCAGCAGCCGAGCGGGTCGACCAGATAAACTCTTCCTGATTTTTCTGGCTACGGCTGTGTACCTGACCGTCAATGGCACCCGGCAGCACCAGATAATCCGCACCGCCGTGGCTTTCACCTGCAGGGGCAGTGCCCTGACCGGTCTGGACAACGCGGCCGTCGCTGACCAGCACCCAGCCATTGTCAATGACCTGATCGGGCAGAACCACTTTACCTTTGAAGACTTTATCCTGCATTGCGGCATTCCTCATTCTGGCTGCCTGCATCACTTTGAATGCAGGCAGTTATGCGATTTTAAAATTACTTAGTGGCTGGCTGCGTAAAAGCGTGCAGCAACTGCACGCCGGCGGCAAAATCAGGCGTGTAAATGCGATCCTGATCCACGAATTTGACCTGTGCGCGATAGGTTTTCAGCAGCTTTGCAGATGTCTTGCCGAGCGCAACTTTGCCACGCAGATCAACCGCCTGCGCCGAATGCAGCAGCTGAATGGATGACAGGCTGTACATATTGCCGAGAATGCGCTGGAGGTTGCTCACAGCCAGCGGGGCATTGTTGCCGGTATCTTCAATATTGCCTGCCATGGCGAAAGTGTCGAGCGAGACCGGCATGGCCAGTTGGCGGTTTTCCGCATAGAGCGCAACAAGCGGCTTCTGCATAGCACCGAAAGCATGGCCTTCATTCTCAGGGCCGGCAAGGAAGCGCGGGAGTTTGGTGAAATCCGGATTTTCCGTGCGGATGGTCTGCATTACAATATTCTGCGCTAAGCGGGTGAGGGCGACATTCAGATTTTCCACACGGGTGGCAACCGGCAGCATATCGAAATTGGCGGTCGGATAAATCGCGCCATGCACATCGCCTGCGACCTGATATTTGTGCAGCTGGTTATGACTATCAGCCGCTTTTTCCGCAGGCTTGTCGGAAGTCACAGCGGCAGGATTGTCATCGCTGGCATTGATATGGATATGCAGAGCTTCTTCGAGTGCGGCCTGTGCTTCCCATGCATTACCAAGCGCATAGGCCATCGTGCGGTAGGAGAGCGGATCCTGCAAAGCGCGGCCGTCAGATTGCTGCCAGAGATAAGAACCATCCAGCGCTTCACGAATATCTGTTGCCGCCTTCACCATTCCCGGAAACGGGCGCAGTTCGGTTGTCTCAGAGAGGAAGGGCGCGACATTGCCGTTATAACCTTCAAGCGACAGAGCAAAAACGGCTGTGGCGGCTTCGAGATAATGGCGGGTTTCTTCTGCAAGCAAAGCGGCCTGACCGGCAGTCAGTGCATTGGTGCTGAGAATGGAGAGGAAGTCTTTGCCGACCGGTTCAATTGGCTTTAATCCTGCCAGTTTCAGAGCTTCTGCCGCAGGCATACGCTTGCCCTGATAATCCACAAACCATTCGCCGATCATTGCCAGACCAATATGGGAGGCGAGTGTAATATCAGCCTCACCGACAGAGCCTTTTTCCGGCACAACGGGGATGATGTCGTGATTGAGGAAGTCGCGATAGGCTTCCACCACACTCAACTGCGTACCGGTTTCACCGCCGAGCATTTCATTGAGGCGGATCAGCATACCGGCGCGTACTGCCTGCGCAGGCATGGCCTCGCCAATACCGCCACCATGGGCATGAAGCGAACTGGTGTTGAAGCGGCGGGAAAGTGCCAGTAATTCTTCATCCAGCGTGCGGCGGCCTTTAACCTCTTTGAAAACCGGTTTGTCCTTGTTCCAGCCCACGCCGACATTCAGCCCGTAAACGGCGGTGCCTTGCAACGCGGCTTCCATCACCAGATCAAAACTTTGGCTGACTTTTTGTGCAGCTTCCGGAGCGATTTCGACTTTTTCACTTTTATTCGCTGCGAACTTTGCCACCTGCGCAGTGGTGAGCTGCGTTCCGTTAAGCTGCAAATTTTCAGCATAGGCGGCAGAAGACGATAGGAGGGCAAGTGTCAGAAGGCTGAGTTTGGACAGGTGGTTGAGCTTTTTCATACTGGGTTCCCGTTTGCCTTTTCCCTCTGAATGAGGGTGCTTATGGATGCGGCAAATTATGGGTCAGTATAGAAATTGCTTGAAAGGCTGAAACGGCGAAAGTTGCGAAACCGGCAATAACAAAAAGCTAAATCCTGCCGGCATCAGAGAATAGTTTTCCGGACAGTCCGGATTGTCGTCTTACGCATACCGGCTTTCATTTCGTAGCGTAATGAAAAGGACTGCGTGTAACTGAAAGGCTGATTTTGGGAAATGAAACTCGATATTCAGTGATTGTTAAAATGACAATAAATACTGTAAAATCAAAAGCTTGTAATTGTTATTTTAAGGGTTGTGTATGGCATTTTTATGATGAATTGTCTGCGGGTAACTGCACATAATTTCAGGCAAATTCAGTAACGGAGTTATACATGTCTTGTACTCTCTCGTCTAAAATTGCACTCAGCCTTATGATGTCGGCCTCTTTGCTCAGTCAGGCCGCAGCACAAAAATCAGAACAGGATGTCAAAGCCTATAAGCAGCAAGTAACAGCGGGTGTGGAGAGCCGCGCCAAGCTTGCGCAGGAGATGACGGATTCAATTTTCAGCTTTGGTGAGCTGGCCTTTCAGGAAGTGGAAACCTCAAA
>NZ_ANNO01000166.1:0-12080 GCF_000409565.1 Pseudochrobactrum sp. AO18b | reverse complement strand
CTATTGGGCGCGGCGTTGCCGGTCTGCCGACCGGCTGGGTGGCGCGCTGGGGTTCCGGTAAGCCGGTGATTGCATTGGGCAGTGATATTGATGGTCTGCCGAAAACCTCCCAGATGCCCGGTGTTGCCTATCGCAAGCCAATGATTGAGGGCGCACCCGGTCACGGGGAAGGTCATAATTCGGGGCAGGCTGTGAATGTGGTTGCAGCCTTGGCGATGAAAGACCTGATGGAGAAGGAAAAACTCTCCGGCACGCTGGTGCTCTGGCCGGGTGTGGCAGAGGAGTTGCTGGGCGGCAAAGCCTATATGGTGCGTGACGGCGTGTTCAAGGATGCGGATGTGGTGATGTTCACCCATGTCGGCAATAATCTGCAAACCTCGTGGGGCGCAGCCAATGGCACCGGTATGGTCTCGGTCAAATATACTTTTGGCGGCGAGTCTGCTCATTCCGCCGGTGCACCATGGCGCGGACGCAGTGCGCTTGATGGCGTAGAGCTGATGAATATCGGCTGGAACATGAAGCGGGAGCATTTGCGGCCTGAACAGCGCTCGCATTATGTGATCCCTGACGGCGGCGATCAGCCGAATGTGGTGCCGTCTGTTGCCAGTGTCTGGTATTTTATCCGCGAGACGGATTTTGAGAATATTGCCAAGAATTTCGCGATAGCCAATACCATGTCTGAAGCAGCGGCAAAAATGTCTGACACGACAGTGGAACGGCAGATTATCGGCACAGCAGCACCGCGCCATTTCAACAAGCCTATGGCGGAGGCAGCCTATGCCAATATTCTGGAGGTTGGCTTGCCGAAATGGACTGACGATGAAAACAGCTTTGCCAAAGCTGTGCAGAAGGCTGTGAAAGGCAAGGAAGACGGGCTGGCGACAGAGCTGAAGAAACTGGCACCACCGCCGGAAAAACCTGAAAGCGGCGGCTCGGATGATATCGGTGATGTGTCATGGATTGTGCCGACAATCACGCTGAACTATCCGTCGAATATTCCGAACCTTCCGGGGCATCACTGGTCGAATGCCATGTCGATGGCCACACCAATTGCTCATAAGGGCGTTGTCGCCGGATCGAAGGTCATTGCCATGACTGGCGTTGATCTTCTGACCAAGCCGGAACTGGTATCTGCGGCACAGGATTATTTTACCAATGTGCAGCAGAAGGATCAGAAATATCTGCCGATGCTTGGTGCGGATGACAAGCCGCAAATTCAGCTGAATACGGAGATTATGCAGCAGTTTCGCCCTGAAATGCAGAAGCTCTATTATGATGCGGAGAAATATCCGACTTATCTCGAACAGCTCGGCGTTAAATTTCCTGAGCTGACTGCGCCGCAATAGCAGAACTGTATAAACATGATGAAGGCGGTTCGGCATTTAGCCGGATCGCCTTTGTTTATCCGGCTAGAGTAATGCGATAGGCGCAGCGTCGTGCGCCGAGTAAAATATGCTCGCAGCGCTCGATCTTGCAATTGTCACCGAGAATGGCTTGAAAAATATTGAGTTCGGAACGGCAAAAGCCCCGGCAGGCTGTGGCCGCAGCGCAGATAGGGCAGTGGTTTTCAATCAGCAGCCATGAACCGTCCGGCTGCTTTGTCCATTCCGACATATAGCCTTCCTGACTGCGCAATTCTGCAAGGCAGTCTATGCGTTGTTCCAGCGCTGTCATATCCTGCATGGCTGTGCGGTAGTTTTTGAGTATTTCCTGTTCGCGCAAGGTTATCACGCGCTCAGTCAGGTCTTCACCCAGACTGCTCATATGGCGCAATAAACTAACGGTCAGCTCCGCATGGCTGTCAGGAAAGCGGTTGTTGCCTTTCTCAGTCAGATGCCAAAACTGCACAGGTCGTCCGGCTTTTGGTTTTTTTTCTGTGGCATAGGGTTCAATCAGGCCTTCTGTCACAGATTTTTGTAATTGCTGGCGTATATTTTCCGCACCCGTGCCTGCGAGTCGTGCAAGTTCCGATATTGTTTGCGGGCCACGGGTTTTAAGAATAAACAGCAGACGATCAGCGGTGCTTTGTTGTGCAGCGCTGTTCATTTCATCCGAAGTGATAATGTCAGAACTTGACATTTGATCTCCTGCTGAATATTCCAAGTTTATGCTTGCATAATTAACGGCTCCCTCAGGGATTTGCAACCCGACCGGTATGTTCCGGTTAAAATTGATGAGAAACACAGGCGCATTCCCGCCGGAACTCATGGTTTTTGATAGCTGTCCGGAGATTGAAATGTCTGACCCGGCATCACTCACCAGCTACCACAAAGTTGGCTGGGGAGATTTGTTGACTGGCAAAAATGCCATTCGTTCCATGGCGCTCGCAGGTGGCGTCGCGCTTCATGCTGTTAATGTTTATATTGCTACAACCATTCTGCCTTCCGTCGTTTCGGATATTGGCGGGCTGGATTATTATGCGTGGAACACCACTCTTTTCGTCGTTGCATCCATTATCGGCTCAACGCTGGCTGTGAAACTGCTGCGTAAAACCGGCCCGCGCAAAGCCTATGCCATTTCGGCCAGTGTTTTTGCTCTCGGCACCCTGATTTGTGCTGTTTCGCCGACAATGCAGGTTTTGCTGGTCGGTCGTTTCATTCAGGGCTTCGGCGGCGGTTTCATGCTGGCTTTGTCCTATGCCATGATCCGTATCGTATTTCCCGAAGCGCTGTGGCCGCGCGCTATGGCGCTGATTTCCGGCATGTGGGGCGTTGCTACACTGGTTGGCCCTGCTGTGGGCGGTATTTTCGCTGAACTCGGCGAGTGGCGTGCTGCTTTCTGGTCGGTTGTTCCTGCAGCGCTGCTTTTTGCTGTAATGGCGCTGTTTGTGTTGCCGGATGTACGCCATGAAGAGGAAGACACAAATCGTCTGCCTTTTGCACAGCTCAGCCTGCTGACACTTGCAGTCTTTGCGGTATCGCTTGGTAGTGTCAGTTCTGAAGTGATCTGGAATGTGATTGGTATCAGCATGGCGATCCTGTTGATCGGTCTGATGATCCGTCTGGAAGCCACCAGTAAAAATCGTCTGTTGCCGCGTGGCTCTTTCAGTTTCAGCCAGCCGCTTGGGCCTGTGATCGTAACCATGTCTTTGCTGGCGCTGACGGTCACATCCGTGGAAGTGTTTATTCCGCTGTTCCTGCAGGTGCTGCATAACCAGTCGCCATTGGTTGCCGGTTATCTGGCTGCGCTGATGGGCGCAGGCTGGACACTCGGCTCAATCATGAGCTCGGGGATTTCATCGCGTCGTGTGCGTGATGTGATTATTATCGGCCCGCTGGCCTCTTTTGCCGGTATGGTTTTGTTGCTGCTTCTGCTGCCATTTTCCAGCAATGGTACCTATCTGGAATTGCTGCCGCTCTGCGCCGGTTTCATCGCTGTGGGCTGTGGCGTGGGTATGACATGGCCGCATCTGCTGACACGGGTGCTGAAAGTTGCACCGACTGATGAGAAGGATCTGGCATCAACTGCGATTACCACTGTGCAGCTGTTCTCTGCCGGTCTCGGTGCGGCAATGGCCGGTATGGTCACCAGCCTTGGTGGCCTCACAGTTCCGGGTGGAATTGCCGGTACATCCAGTGCTGCATTCTGGCTTTTCTTGAGCTTCGGCGTGGGGCCGTTACTGGCATTCCTGTGCGCCTCGCGCATGGTGAAACGCTGGTAAAATCAGCCGCTTACGTTAAAAAGATAGAGCTGACCGGTTATTATCCGGTCAGCTTTTTTTATAGGCGAGATAGGGCTGGCGTACAAAGCGCCACAAAACCAGTACAATGATAATCAGGCCGTAAATCAGCGGCTCAGGTGGCCAGCTTTTGACCGACATCAGAAAATGCAAACTACCGGCGAGAGCAATGATATAAATCAGCCGGTGCAGGTTCTGCCAGTTATTCTTCAATTTGCGAATTGACCATTGGTTTGAAGTTATTGCCAGCGGAATCAGCATGACAAAGCCGATAAACCCGAAAATAATAAACCAGCGTTGTGTTACATCTTTCACGATATCCGGCCAGTTCAGGCCACGGTCGAGAATGATATAAGTCGCGAAATGCATCGCCACATAATAAAACGCCAGCAGCCCGAGAGCGCGGCGATAGGGCAGGAAATTCAGCCGGAATAAATCGCGCAGCGGTGTGACGAGCAAGGTCAGGATTAAAAAGCGCAATGCCCATATACCAAGAAGATGCTCAAATGATTTGACCGGATTCGCGCCAAGCTGATTGGTGGCTGCCAGCCAGAATGCCCATGCTGCCGGTGCAAGGCCGACAACATAAATACCCCAGCGCAGCCAGGGGTTATTGGGGATTTTGACCGGCGGCTTACGCGCGGCTGTCTGTTTACCGGTTGTGCGGGGCATAGCGATGGTTTGCGCAGCGATATCTGGTTTCATGCCGGTTCCCGCTCTAATAATTCTTGGTCAGATCCATACCGCTATAGAGCTGGGCAACATGCTCGCCATAGCCGTTAAATGGAAGCGTATCGCGTCTGTCAGGCGAGAAGAAACTGCCGCTGCCAATCCGTGTTTCAGTCTTCTGGCTCCAGCGCGGGTGATCCACCGCCGGATTAACATTGGCATAGAAACCATATTCCGAAGCGTTCTGCATTTTCCATGCAGTCACCGGCTCTTTATCTGTCAGTGTGATTTTGACAATCGATTTGATGCCTTTAAAGCCGTATTTCCAAGGCACAACGAGACGTACAGGCGCGCCGTTCTGATTGGCAAGGTTCTCACCATAGAGGCCGGTTGCCAGCAATGTGAGCGGATTCATTGCCTCGTCAAGACGCAGTCCTTCACGATAAGGCCAGTCAAGTACCGCAAATGCACCGCCGACACCCGGCATTTCTTTTGGCCGCAGAGCTGTTTCAAAGGCCACATATTTAGCAGAACTCAGCGGCTCAACACGCTTCAGCAATTCTGACAGCTGAAAGCCTTGCCAGGGAATAACCATCGACCATGCTTCAACGCAGCGCATCCGGTAGATGCGCTCCTCAATGCTCATCGTCTTAATCAGGTCATCAATATCGAAAGTCGCAGGCTTTGCTACCATGCCGCCGACTTCGATGGTCCACGGACGCGGCTTGAAACCGCCGGAATAGCTGGCAGGGTCGGATTTGCCTGTGCCGAATTCATAGAAATTATTATAGGTCAGCACTGAGTCTTTTGGTGTCAGCGTCTCATCGGTTTTAAAGCCGTCAGCACTATCTTTGGCTGAGGCAATATCCGGTAGCAGGCCACCGAGAGACAAACCAATACCGGCAGCGATGCCTGTCTTGATAAATTCCCGTCGCCGCAAGTAAAATGTCTGACTGGTGATTTCAGAGGATGCGATACCGGATTTAAAAAATGACTTAGACATAGCACTTGCTCCCTGCAGACTTATGTCAGTGCAATTATAGGGGAATAGGGCGGAATTAATATCGGGTAATATATTAGAGGAAATCTGTGGTGGAATTTAGTTACTAAAACGCGCTTTGTGAGATTTGAATATTGTGAAACAATAAAAAAGGCTCCCGAAGGAGCCTTTTTAGAGCATTTCACAGTCAAGTTGGATCAACTTGACGCCCGTGATAATGCGACCAAATAAAGAATCTAGAGCGAGCGCTATGATCCAATCTGGACGTAAACCGCTCTAGCCTTGGAAATAATCCCCGTTTCGCGGCGTGATGCGCACTTTATGGATGCGCCGTGAATCGGCTTCCAGCACTTCCAGTTCGTAGGCAGGCAACACATCAATGATCGCGCCGGTTTCCGGAATATGATCCAGAGCCGAGATGATGAGACCGCCGAGCGTATCCACATCCTCACTGTCTTCGCCCTGCGTAAAGCCTGCACCGATCAGCTGCTCGAGTTCTTCCAGTTCCGCACGGGCATCAACCGTATAGGAGCCGTCCGGATTGCGGATCAGGGACAATTCTTCATCGTCATGTTCGTCTTCAATATCGCCGACAACCATTTCAACAATGTCTTCCAGCGAGACGAGGCCGTCTGTGCCGCCATATTCGTCGATCACCAGCGCCATCTGAATATGACTTGCCTGCATACGCGCCATCAGGCTGCTTGCCAGCATGGAGGAAGGGACGAACAGCACCTTGCGCATCAGGTTCAGTTCATTGATCGGTGTTGTGAGATCAATTTTGGACAGATCATAGCGCTTGGCAGCGGCTGGCTGTTCCGAACCGGCAGGCTGTTGCCTGCTCATGCGGGTGATGTAGTTGAGAACATCGCGGATATGGATCATCCCGCGCGCATCATCGAGCGTCTCAACATAAACCGGCATACGAGAATGGCCCGAGGACTCAAACAGTTCCAGCAGCTCACCCAGCGGTGTTGAATATTCGATAGCTTCAATATCAGCGCGGCTGATCATCACGTCATCAACGCGAAGTTCCCGCAGGCGCAGAATATTGTTGAGCATTGCCTTTTCTTCGGCGGAAAAAGCTGTGTCGCTGTTCGCATCATCGGACAGCGCATCCGTCAAATCTTCGCGGATCGAGCTGGTCTGGCGCGAACGGAGAAACGGAAATAATCCGGAAAGGAGTGAGCGTTTTTCAGATCCTGCCGCTCGTGCAGGATTTTGCCCCGTACTCTGCGCTTCCGGATCGTTCTGAGAAACGGCGTCGCTGTGAACAGCGCCCGTTGAAGAATTGTGATTAGTCTGATCAGCCATGGTCAATCGTTTTCATTATCGGTTGAATGTACAGTATAAGGATCAGGTATGGCAAGAGCATGAAGAATTTCGCGCTCGAGTCCCTCCATTTCTTCTGCTTCCTCATCATCTTCATGATCGTAACCCAGCAGATGCAGCAGGCCATGCACGATCATGTGATGCAGGTGCTGATTAAAGCTTTTGTTTTCTTCAAGAGCTTCACGTTCGACAGTTTCCCGCGCAATAATAATATCGCCGAGCATCGGCCCCGGAGCATCGCCCGGCGCGATGTCAAAGGCCGGAAAAGACAGCACATTGGTGGCTTTGTCTTTATTGCGCCATTGCGCATTGATGGTGCGGATCGAGGCATCGTCGGTCAGAACAAGGCTGAGCTCGGTCTCTTGCTGCGGCAGTTCAAGCCGCGCCCAGACGGCATCGACACAGGATCGGGCAAGCGTTTCATAGGTTTCATTGTCGTCCCCCGACGGGGTTTCCCAAAGAGAACTTTCAATGAGAATGTCGATTGTAATCATTTTTGTTTCGTGAACCGGTTTATTGTTAAGACAACAGCCCGCCTGCAAAGAGACGGGCTGTTATAAAAGTCAATTTGTAATCTAAAAACCTATTTAGGTTTCCGAAGGCGTGTTTTCACCCTCAGTCACACTAACTTTATGATGTTTCAGCGTTTTGGCCGCACCACGTTTTTCATAGGCGCGGACAATAGCTGCAACCATCGGGTGGCGCACCACATCTTTGTCGCTGAAGCGCACGGTGACAATGTTTTCAACATCGCCCAAAATCTCCAGCGCTTCCACAAGGCCGGATTTCTGACCGGCGGGCAGATCGATCTGGCTCGGATCACCGGTGACGATCATGCGCGAACCTTCACCCAGACGGGTCAGGAACATTTTCATCTGCATGGATGTGGTGTTTTGCGCCTCGTCGAGAATAACAGCCGCATGTGCCAGTGTACGGCCGCGCATGAAGGCCAGAGGTGCAATTTCAATCACACCGGCGGCCAGTGCTCGCTCGACTTTATCCGCAGGGATCATGTCATAAAGCGCATCATAGAGCGGTCGCAGATAAGGATCGACCTTCTCTTTCATGTCGCCCGGCAAAAAGCCGAGCCGTTCACCGGCTTCAACCGCAGGACGGGACAATACAATCCGCTCAACCAGTCCGCGCTCCAGCAGCATGGCGGCATGGGCAACAGCGAGATAGGTTTTACCGGTACCGGCAGGGCCGGTGCCGAAAACCAGTTCCGAGCGCTCCATCGCACGCATATAGGCATCTTGCGTCGGCGTGCGGGCAAAGATGGTCTTTTTGCGTGTGGAGATTTGTGCCGCAGAAAGGCGGGTTTTGGTTTCAAGCGTCGGCAGGCTCAACTGGTCATCACGCACCGGCGTTGCAGTTGCAGCCATGCGCAAGGCACCATCGACATCGGATTTGCTCAGGTCATGACCTTTTTGCAAAAGCGAATAGAGGTGATCCAGTGCCATCCGCGCCTGTGCTGTGGCGGTTGCTTCACCGCGCAGGATCAGCTGATTGCCTTTGGAGCGGACATCAACACCAAGTTTTTGCTCAATATAAGCGAGATTCTCGTCGAATTGGCCAAACAGCGCACTCGCCAGCCGATTGCTGTCAAAATCGAGGACTATATGAGCCATATCAGAAGCGCCATCCTGCAGAGCAGGGATTGTGGTGGCGGGTTTTTTCAGTTCTTTGCTAACCTGTTTGCCCGTGGTGACGTTCAACCGGCTCTCCTTGATTGCGGTTTAGCTTTATTAATTGTCAGTGCGCTGATCCGCCGTGACGGATCATATCTGACACGATTATGGTACAGATTAATGACACTGTCACGCGGGAAAGCAGAGCCGGTTCAAGGCGAACGTTATTTAGAGCGGTTTCAGTTAAAATTGACGTTTGAAACCGCTCTAAATTTTTTATTTTTACGCATTGTCCTGCGCATCGAAGCGGGAAAAGAAATCAGTCCGGCGAACTGATTTCCCCACAGAGGCGCTTCGCACTTTTGCTGGAAATGCTTTAAGCTAATTTTTCGGCGACAAGGCTGTTGGTGCCGGTGGAATTGACGCGTACGCGGATCATATCACCGACTTCACCCGGATTATTTTCAATGATTACCGGAATGAGCCATGGTGAGCGGCCTATCATCTGCCCTTCAAAGCGTCCCGGCTTTTCAAGCAGCACATCCATTTCAGTGCCGACAAGACTATTCTGAAATGCATATTGCTGTTCGCTGAGCAGCGCCTGCAAGCGCTGCAGACGTTCGTCCTTCACGGATTCTTCCACATGATCCGGCAGATCGGCACCGGGTGTACCCGGACGGGAGGAATATTTGAACGAATAGGCCTGCGCATAACCCACTTCGCGCACCAGCCGCATCGTGTCCTCAAAATCCTCATCGGTTTCACCAGGGAAGCCGACAATGAAGTCGCCGGACAGTGCCAGATCAGGGCGCACGGAACGGATACGCTCAATCAGGCGGATATAATCCTCACCTTTATGTTTGCGGTTCATCGCCTTCAGAATGCGGTCGGAACCGGCCTGCACCGGCAGATGCAGATAAGGCATCAGAATATCGAGATCGCGATGGGCATTGATCAGTGCATCATCCATGTCACGCGGATGGCTGGTCGTATAACGCAGACGGGCAATGCCCGGAATTTCCGCCAAACGATAGAGCAGTTCTCCCAAACCCCATTCGCGGCCGTCATCGCCCGCGCCGTGCCAGCCGTTGACATTCTGGCCGAGCAGGGTCAGTTCACGCACACCGGCCTGAACAAGCTTTGTTGCCTCATTGATAATCTGGGCAACGGAGCGCGAAACTTCTGAACCGCGTGTGTAAGGCACAACGCAGAAGGTGCAGAATTTATCGCAGCCTTCCTGCACCGTCAGAAATGCGGAAACACCACGCTTGCGTACCTGTTCACGGCTGGCAAGCGGCAGATGCTCAAACTTGTCTTCCACGGCATATTCGGTATCGACAACCTGACGGCCTTCACGTACCTGAGCAAGCGCCTGCGGCAAGCGGTGATAGGTCTGCGGGCCAACCACGAGGTCAACAGTCGGCGAACGGCGCAGAATTTCATCGCCTTCCGCCTGTGCCACACAACCGGCAACACCGATAATCAGATCTTTGCCGTCCGCCTGACGCTTATTTTTCAAATTACGCAGGCGACCCAGCGCGGAATAGAGTTTTTCGGAGGCTTTTTCACGGATGTGGCAGGTATTAATCAGCACCATATCCGCATCATCGGGGCTGTCTGTGGTGACATAACCTTCTGCGGCCAGACTGTCGGCCATGCGCTGGCTGTCATAGACATTCATCTGGCAGCCATAGGTTTTGACAAAAACCTTACGGCTATTGGCCAGATTATTACCGGAGGCAGTGACATTTAACGGAGTGTCAGAGACCGGATGATGCGGGTTGGGTGCTGTTTGATCCTTCATGGCGCGGCTTTTACCGCTTTTCCCTTAGCTTGAGAAGGGGACAGATGCGCGCAAAACACCATGAAAGACCAGATATTCTAAAAGCGGATCAATGCTCCGGTTAGAGCGCCGTGTGTCAGCTTGGCACACAAAGGTCGCTCTAACATTTTAAAATTATGCTCTAGTCAAAAACCTCATCCGGATAGGCACCCCAGATTTTTCCCTGACGGATCCAGCCGCGTGTGCCCTGTGTTTCGAGCTGACACCATTGGCCGGTGCATTCACGGATATTGGCGATGACACCTGCTTCAGCACGGGCAACAACGCGGGATGTGTCGCTGGCGCTGGCGTAAAGATCAATTACATTATCCGCCTTGCCGCGCTCCCACGGAGCAACGATAGCGGTGCGCTTGCCTGCCAGAAGTGACTGATAGACCCAGCCTTCCGTGCCGTCAGCATCACGGATACGGCGCCAGTTGTCATATTCCTGAATGATCTCAACCGGCAGTCCCGATTTGGTATAAAGCCATGACACTGCATAATCGCGCCCCGGACCGACGCGGATATTCACACGGGCAGGTTTCAGGCTGACAAAACGCGGGATCGGCAGGCCGCTTGGCCCAAGATTGGCAGATGAGGTTGCTTCTTTGCTCGGTGCATCTTCACCGGATGGGCCTTCTTCTGCGGAAGAGGGTTCTGCGCCTTCGGAAGCGTCCTGTGCATAGGCATGATGCGAGCCGGATAAAGGGGACAGCAGAAACAGGCAGGAAAACAGGCCTATAGCCAGTAACAGACAAAATTTTGATTTTTCTGTTTTATGCATATGCTGTTTCATTCGCAGTCCTGACCGGCTTATATTCTGGTATAGTCATCCCGACGGTTTGCAAGATTGGTCTGTAAGATCAATATGACGTTAGGAGACCAGAACCGGCGCTTTTTCTTTGTCTTTGTTCGTCTGCCTTGCTAGACAGTGTATGAACCGTGACAATGCCGCACTCTGCACCTTCTTGGTTAAGGAGGTCTCAACGCGACACATCAAAGGGGTAGAAATGTCGGGCAAAAAGAAACCATTGGTCGTCATTACCCGGAAATTACCGGATCCTGTTGAAACGCGCATGCGCGAATTGTTTGATGCGCGCCTGAATATTGATGACCATAAAATGTCGCGTGAGGAACTGGCTGCGGCCATGCGCGAGGCCGATGTGCTGGTGCCGACGATTCGCGATGTGATCGATGCGGAGCTGATTGAGCAGGCAGGCGCCAATCTGAAGCTGATCGCCAATTTCGGCAATGGCGTGGACAATGTGGATGTAACCGCTGCTGCCAAGCGCGGTATCGCCGTGACCAATACCCCGAATGTTCTGACAGAAGATACTGCCGATATGGCGATGGGGCTGATTCTGTCTGTGCCGCGTCGTCTTGTGCAGGGTGCGAATGTGTTTTCCACTTCCGGCGAATGGCCGGGCTGGTCGCCGACTTGGATGCTTGGCAGGCGCATCTGGGGCAAGCGCCTCGGTATTGTCGGCATGGGGCGCATCGGCACCGCTGTTGCACGCCGTGCCAAAGCTTTTGGCCTTGCTATCCATTACCACAACCGCAAGCGGGTTCATGCGGCGGTTGAGGAAGAGCTGGAAGCCACCTATTGGGACAGCCTCGACCAGATGCTGGCACGGATGGATATTATTTCTGTCAATTGCCCTTCGACACCGGCAACATTTCATCTGCTTTCGGCGCGCCGCATCGAGTTGATGCAGCCCAATGCTTATCTGGTGAATACGTCTCGCGGCGAGATTGTCGATGAAAATGCGCTGATCCATCAGATTGAGCAGGGCAAACTCGCGGGTGCCGGTCTTGATGTGTTTGAACAACATCCGGCGGTTGATCCGCGTCTGCTGAAACTGGCCTCTGAAGGCAAAGTGGTGATGCTGCCGCATATGGGCTCTGCCACTCTGGAAGGACGTATTGATATGGGCGATAAAGTCATCGTCA
>NZ_ANNO01000165.1:0-3808 GCF_000409565.1 Pseudochrobactrum sp. AO18b | reverse complement strand
TGCGGGGGGGGGCTTTTTTATTTTATGGGCGGCGGAAGTGAGAAGGTAAATCGTAAAGATACGCAATTCGCTCAATCGCTTCACGCAGCGGCTCATAGGCTACGGTCATGGTGTGGCCATTGGCATGGATCATCATATCGGGGCTTGCCATAATCGCCACATGACCCGGCCAGAACACCAGATCGCCACGCTGCAGATTGGCATAATCCTTACCGGCATCAATCACATCACCCAGATGGTCGCCCTGCATATCGGAATCGCGCAACACATCGCGCCCTGCATCCAGCATGGCAAGCTGTACCAGTCCGGAGCAATCAATGCCAAAACCGGAGGTGCCACCCCAGAGATAAGGCGTGTTAATCAGGCTTTCGGCTGTGGTGACATAATCAGCAACAGTCTCGTCGATCGTCCGCAGATGCTTGGCGAAAATCGCTGTGCCATCCGGCAGCATGCCGTAACGGCTACCACGGTTTTCAACGAATTCGGTGATCTCAACGACTGAGCCGAGAGACAGAGCACGGGTATGACGGAAACGCAGATCAGCTCCGGAATAGATGAAAGTGCGTGGTACGCAGATACGATGGGTTGGTTTATTGCTAATTTCACCCAGTTCGCCATCGGGCATATAGCCGACATAGCTGTCGCGCACAGCTTGCACCCAGCTCCAGCCATTCGCCTGCTCAAAAACGGTGACTTCATCGCCATAGAGAATCTGGCTCTGCGGGCCGCTGGTCAGTTCAGGCTTGCTGCGCAGATCGCTGACGGGAACGATCACACGTTTGCGCTTGCCTTCTGTAAAAGCGGCGGCATCGACTTTGCCGCGTAAAGCACAATCCGCCAGATCGGGGCGATAGGCATGGAGACGACGGTCAGGCTGGGTCATAAAGGCAATTCCCTGGACTTGGAGATAACGCGGTCGCCCAGTCTTTCAACATAGAGCGCACCGCTGACTGTTCGTTTAATCAGAACATTGCGCAGATCCCGCGGGTCGCGATGGCGGCTGACCAGCCCCATCGTGCCCATTGTATCCAGCGCACGGGTAATAACAGGTTTAGTCACACCAAGACGCGCAGCCAGCGCACGTACCGTATGGGGCGGTGTTTCAAGATAGATTGTCAGCAATATGGCCATTTGCCGCCATGTCAGATCATGGGTTTCATCACGCACCTGCGACAGGGAAACGGTCTGTAACAGCGTCAGCGCCTGTAGTGGTTTTAACTCGACAGCCATGAAATGCCACTTGTTTAAGAGAAAGGCCTGCCCGTGAGTACAGGCAGGCTGCTTGTTTACTTTACGTGTAGCGTATTCAACTGCTTTTGAATTGAACCTGCAAGAGGCTTAAACATAGCGTTGTTTGATAACCTGATAAAGTGCGCGGATACCCTGTGCGGCACCGCCGACAGTGGCTGCGGATTTCTCAACCGGTGTCCAGCCGTAAATGTCGAAGTGCCCCCAGACCTTGGCATTTTTGACGAAGCGCGAGAGGAACAGTGCTGCTGTGACAGAACCGGCAAAACCGTCGGTGGTCACATTGTTAATGTCCGCAACTTTCGAGGCGAGTTTGGCCTCATATGGTGCCCAGAGCGGCATACGCCAGAGCGGATCGGACTGTGCTGCCGCCTGTTCTGCTACTTTTGCAGCAAAAGCTTCATCATGGCTGTAGAATGGCGGCAGGTCAGGCCCCAGTGCCACGCGGGCAGCACCGGTCAGGGTTGCCATGTCGATGATCAAATCCGGGTTTTCTTCGTCGGCTAAGGTCAGCGCATCGGCGAGAACCAGTCGGCCTTCCGCATCGGTATTGCCGATTTCAACCGTCTGTCCCTCACGGGATGTCAGAATATCGCTCGGGCGGAATGCATTACCGGAAATGGAGTTTTCAACCGCTGGGATCAGCACACGCAGGCGCACCTGCAATTTTGCATCCATAATCATACGGGCAAGGCCGAGCACATTGGCGGCACCGCCCATATCCTTTTTCATCAGCAGCATGCCGCTGGCAGGCTTGATGTCGAGACCGCCGGTATCAAAGCATACGCCCTTGCCAACCAGCGTAACTTTCGGATCGCTGTCTTTGCCCCAAGTGAAGTCAATCAGGCGCGGTGCAGTATCGCTGGCACGGCCGACAGCATGGATCATCGGAAAGTTTTGCTTCAGAAGATCATCACCGATAACAGCAGTGAATTTCGCGCCATAAGCCGTTGCAAGGTTACGGGCTGCCAGTTCCAGTGTGTCCGGCCCCATATCACTGGTCGGTGTGTTGATCAGATCGCGGGTCATGGCGCTGGCATCGGCCAGACGGCGGGTTTCCGCCAGATCGGACAGGCCGGAAATATAGAGCGAAACGCTGTTCTGGTCTTCTGTGGAAGCGTCTTTTTTATAGCGATTGAACTGATACCCGCCGAGCAGGAAGCTGACCGCGAATAATTCCGCATGGTCTGCTTTGCCTTCAATATGCCAGTTGCCGGCAGGCAGCAGACGGGCAAGTTTGCCACCGATCAGACGACCTTCGCCGCTCTTGTCTTTGTCCGCCGGTTCAATGCCGAATAAAGCGCCGCTGATCTGCCCCTGTTCATTGGCCAGTGTCAGTAATTGTCCGGCTTTGCCTTTATAGGCATTGGCTGCTGCCCAGTTGAGGACAGTTTGCGGGAACTGACCATTCGCCAGTGTCTCCGGTGTGACCAGCCATATCGGGCGGCTGTCCGCAGCCTGTTGATCGAGAAGAGCAGCACGGTTCGCAGAAAGAGGCAGGGAGGTCATATTGATTTCCGGTATTTATTTTCAGGAGAGCGGCATGAGTCGCTGATGTCAGCTCAATAATTAACTCTCTATTAGGGTTAATGGAATATTGATTTTATCATATTCAGGTGAAGCGCGGGTTAATGCAGAGGACTGATTTCAGGCGCTTTCAACGACCGTATTTTATGGAGACAGTTTGATGCAGAAAAATGCGCTGGCTTTTGAACAACCGGATAAATCATGCCGTGGCCTGCGTTACGGAAAAAGCCGTTTTCTGACACTCACCACTGCTCTTTTCATAACAGGACTGGCACTCGCCGGTTGCAATAGCGTGGACCGCACCACAACCGGCTCGGTTGCTAAAGGCACCGGCACCAAGGCTGAGCGTTCCATTGAGCAAATGAATGCGCAGCAGCTCGCACAGGCCGCTCAGACCTATGGCGCGCATTATCAGAAGAATCCGACCAGCAAAGTGGCCGCTCTGAATTATGCGACTGTGCTGAGCATGGCAGGTCGTAGTGATCAGTCGCTGGCTGTGATGCGGGCAATCGCCATTCAATTGCCGAAGGACAAGCAGGTTCTGGCGGCTTATGGCAAAGCTCTGGCCGGTGCAGGTGAGCTGGATGCGGCACTGGATGCCGTACGCCGTGCGCAGACACCGGATTATCCTGACTGGCGTTTGCTGTCTGCGGAAGGGGCTATTCTCGACCAGCAGGGCAATTCCGCGGATGCCCGTGCAATCTATCAGAAAGCACTGCAGATCAAACCGGGTGAGGCTTCAATCCTCTCCAATCTTGCAATGTCTTATGTCTTAAGCGGTGATCTGCCAACTGCTGAAAAATATCTGCGTCAGGCGGCAACTGCGAATGGCAGTGACAGCCGTGTCCGTCAAAATCTGGCGCTGGTTGTTGGTCTTCAGGGGCGCTTTCAGGAGGCGGAAACAATTGCCTCCCGCGAACTGTCACCGGAACAGGCAAAAGCCAATACCGATTATTTGCGCTCAATGCTGGCAAAGCAGGGCGTTAAAAAGCAGGCGTAAATCTCTGTAAAGCTTATAAACAAAACGCCCGCC
>NZ_ANNO01000164.1:0-4039 GCF_000409565.1 Pseudochrobactrum sp. AO18b | reverse complement strand
TCCCGCCCGGTTTTTCTTTAAACTGCTTTTTGTCAGTGAGCCGTTTTCACCGGCTGACCAGCCACATAGGTTTCCACAATCGCACGGTCATCCCCGAGTGTCTGCAACAGGAACAATTCCTGCGGCAGATTGGAACCTGCATCCATACGCAGCCGCATCGCAGATGTGGCACGACTGTCCAAAATCACGAAATCCGCTTCCGTACCTGCATTCAGCGTACCGATCCTGTCTTCCATCGACAGTGCCCGCGCATTGCCCAATGTCATCATATAGAATGAAGTGAGCGGATTGAGCCGCTGGCCACGCAATTGCAGCACTTTATAGCCCTCATCCAGCGTGCGAAGCATCGACCAGCTGGTACCGCCGCCAATGTCAGTCGCTACGCCAATGCGCACACCGGCATCGCGCAAGCCATCGCGGTCAAACAATCCGCTGCCCAGAAACAGATTGGAAGTCGGGCAGAACACCGCCACAGACCGGCTATCAGCCAGCACCTTCACTTCCCGCTCAGACAAATGAATGGAATGCCCGAGTAAGGTCTTATCCCCGAGCAGGCCGTAATGCTCATAAATGCCGGTATAATCCGGCGCATCAGGATAGAGCGAACAGGTAAATTCAATCTCGGCATGGTTCTCAGACAAATGCGTCTGCACATAACATTCCGGATGTTCACGCACCAAAGCCTGCGCTGCCTCAAGCTGTTCCGGTGTGGAGGTGATCGCAAAACGTGGCGTGATCGCATAATCCAGACGCCCCTTGCCATGCCAGCGGGCAATCAATGCTTTGCTATCATCATAGGAAGATTGTGCCGTATCGCACAAAGCGGCAGGCGCATTGCGATCCATCATCACCTTGCCGGCAATATTGCGCATATTCAGCCGCTCACTGGCGCGAAAAAATGCATCCACACTTTGCGGATGTACAGAACCATAGGCCACAACAGTCGTTGTGCCGTGACGCAATAATTCATCAATAAAACGCTCAGCAATATGCTCACCGAATTGCTCATCGGCATATTTCTGCTCTTCGATAAAAGTATAATCATTGAGCCAGTCCAGCAGTTCCGCCGCATAGGACGCAACCACCTGACTTTGCGGAAAATGGATATGCGTATCAATAAAACCGGGCAGGATCAGATGCGGACGATGATCGGTTTCCGGTGTGTCCAGTGATTTCTGCGTTACAACAGTTTCATAATCACCAACAGCTTTAATCACCCCGCCTTCAACAAGCAGTGCGCCATCCTCATGATAGATATAGGATGATGTATCGCTGATATCCTGCGGTTCATTGATAAAACTCAGAACACGCCCGCGGATAAGACGCTGATTATGCTTTTGTGTCATATTCACAGACATGAAAATACCCTCGCTGAAAAGCAGAAATAGTCAGTATTACAACATAGATTCGATCAGGGTTTAGAAGCTGACGCCGTCTCATACCAGCGACGCAGCAACAGACGCTCCTCCGCACTCATACCGGTGAGATTGGACGGCGGCATGGCATGAGACCGCGCTGCATGGAGATAGATTTCTTTGGCATGAGCGGCGATCGCAATATCACTGTCGAGAATGACACCCTTTGGTGGCACCAGAATGCCCTCCCAAGACGGCTCCGCCGTATGGCACATGGAACAACGCCCCAGAACCGTATCGCGCACTGTCTCAAATTCCGGCGTATTGATGTATTTTTGCTGGATTGTTGACGCCTGCGCTTCACCCGCATTGTCCAGCTGTTTCGGCTCGGTAGACAGCCACATAATCACGATAAACAGCAAAACCGTTGCCAGCCATGTCCAAGTCGGACTGCCTTTGCGCGCGTGACGGGTATTGAACCAATGGCGGATTGTTACCCCCATCAGAAACACCAGCGATGCAATAATCCAGTTATATTTCGTGCCGAATGCCAGAGGATTATGGTTCGACAACATCAGAAAGATAACCGGCAGCGTCAGATAGTTATTATGGGTGGAACGCTGCTTGGCGATCACGCCATATTTGGGGTCAGGTGTGCGCCCCGCAATCAGATCTGCGACCACTTTCTTCTGGTTCGGAATGATAATCATGAACACATTCGCGGACATGATGGTGGCGGTGAAAGCGCCCAGATGCAGGAAGGCCGCGCGTCCGGTAAACAGCTGCGTATAGCCCCATGCCATAAGAACCAGCACGAAATAGAGGATCACCATCAATTGGGTGGTATTGCGCCCGAGCGGAGATTTACACAGCAGATCATAAATGATCCAGCCACCGGCAATAGAAGCCAGTGAAATGATGATCGCCGTGGTGCGGGAGACATTCAGCACCTGCGGATCAATCAGATAGAGATCAGCACTGCCGTAATAGACGATAGCCAGAAGCGCAAAGCCTGACAGCCACGTGGCATAGGATTCCCATTTGAACCAGATCAGGTCTTCCGGCATCCGCGACGGTGCCACCAGATATTTCTGAATGTGATAGAAACCACCACCGTGAACCTGCCATTCCTCACCATAGGCACCGGGCGGCAGATCGGGCGCTTTGCGCAAGCCCAGATCAAGAGCAATGAAATAGAAAGATGAGCCGATCCACGCAATTGCGGTGATAACGTGGAGCCAGCGGGCAGCAAAGCCAAGCCAGTCCCACGCGATTGCCAGTTCAAACATGCATTCCTCCCCGATATGCAGCAGACCGTCTGCCACTATAGGGGAAGAATCAGCTTAAGCGCCAGATGGTTATATGCGGCACAATGAACAGCAGTTAAAACTGCAGCGCAGCCACACGTTCCGGCAGCATCGTAATGGTTTCCGCATTCACATTGGCAAAAGCAAAGCGCAGGAAGTCCTGTTGCCCTTCACCGAAATAAGCGCCCGGAATGGTGATAATCCCGCAGGTCTTTGCCAGTTTTTCTGACACAGCCGCAGATTCCACTCCTTTGAATGGATGGCGGACAAAGGCGAAATAAGCGCCTACGGAAATGGCTTCCCAGCCTTCCATTTGCGCAATTGCACTACGCAAAGCCTGCGCACGATGCGCAATTTCGCGGCGGTTTTCATTACGCCATTCGGTCAGCGGTTCAATCGCCTGCGCAATCGCTGCCTGCGGCGGCAAAGGCGCACAAATCTGTAAGTTGTCCATGATCTTGGCAATTTCTGAAATCACAGCTTCCGCCGCAATAATCGCACCAAGGCGGTGACCCGGAATACAGAAGGATTTGGAAAAGCTGTAGAGCTGGATCAGATAATCATTCCAGTCAGCCTCATCGAATAAATGATGCGGCACGGCATCGGCATCTTCGAGAAAGTCGCGGTAAGTCTCATCGAGAATCAACCATGTGCCATTGGCACGGCAAATTTCATAAATCTGCTTCAGCACGTCCGGTGAATAGACGGCGCCGGTCGGATTATTCGGCGTGACCAGCGCCAGAACTTTAATGCCTGCATGGAGAACCTGTTTCAGTTCCTGCGGATCAGGCACAAAACCGTTCTGCGCACGGCATGGCATCAGCTCCAATTTGATACCGAGCATGGCCAGTGACGTTTCATGGTTGAAATAAAGCGGATTGCTCAGCATCACCGTATCACCGGCACCGGCCAGCGCCATCACGGCCGCAATAAAAGCCTGATTGCAACCGGCTGTAATCTGCACCTGCGCTGCATCGAGTTTGGCTTTGTAAAGCTGGCTGACATGCGCGGCATAGGCTTCACGCAGCGCCGGCAGACCTTCAATCGGCCCGTAATTGGCAAAAGCTTTGGAAGATGCCGCTTCGCCGGAAAAACGCAGCATTTCATCATGCGGCGGATAACCCGGTACGGCCTGTGACAAATCAATCAACGGCCCCAAAGCACCGTCATAGGCCTGCGCCCATGCTTTAACAGCAGGAATTGGCGGCAAAGATAAAGCAGAAACTACCGGATTAATCCGCGGCGCAGCATTGTCACTCATAATAGGCTCCCAGATATTATGCATCCGGCAGCACCATCAGATATGCGCCGGATTTTACTCCTCTGGTCGGGATACCACATAGTAAGCACAAGCCAACATAAAAAGCGCAACGCCTG
>NZ_ANNO01000163.1:0-7461 GCF_000409565.1 Pseudochrobactrum sp. AO18b | reverse complement strand
GGGGGCGCGGAATCGCTCCGCGATCGCGCCACTTTATGACCAAAGGCCCGAATTGCGGGTGCGCCAGAATGCGCTTTTCCAGCTTGGGTGATGAGCGCGCAAAAAACCATGCTGCCAGAATAATAAAGATTGTCGTTGGCATCACCGGCAGAATTGCACCGATAATCCCTAATCCCAGCATCAGAAAACCGAGACACAGATAAAGAAAGCGTTGCGGGCCGGACAGAACAACCGCTTGAGCAGGCGTCTGCTCTTGCTGCACGCTCTCCGGTGTCGTGACCGGCTTGAGCTCAGGCCTGCTCTGGGAATGATCCGATGGAGGAAACGACATAAATACGATCCGATATAATCTTCTGTTCCGGCTTTTGCCTGCCAACGTTTGCTTATCAGCGTTTTCCGGCTGAGTTTGCACGTTTTTCAGCAGCAAAACATCCTCCCCGATTCTGCCTGCCGGTCTTATTGTGCATCCAAAAACGCCTGTATTAAGCTCTAAACCCAAAAGGTGAGACAAGCAATCAGCTTTCAAAAACGTGATCACCGGCCAAAATCACAATTTCGCCACAATATTTACACCTTGGCGGAAGGCTTTTTAAACTTGGCCTGCAAACACAGATTGTACCGGCCGCCCCTTGGACTCAGTCTTGATTCTGAAAGTAAACATGTCCAGTTCTTGAAATGCGATCAGAAGCAGAGTCATATTTCCATAAAAATAAATAATGATAAATACATTTTCGATTCATAAAAGACAAACTTGAAAATATAAAAGTCTTAAATCATAATATATACTCAATATAACGAAATTTTACAGATTGTTAACCTAAAATTCAATCCAAAATATATTCCATTTGTGACCATTTCAGCGCCACATTTACATTGCAGTTGAGCGCCTGAACTTCTGTTACTTCAGATTATTGATAACGACAGAGCGGATGACTGACTGCAATTTATCAGCATTCTGCGCCCGCGCTCTGACACAACCGTCGCGCCCGATATTTTGTACAATGATTGTACAACCTCCGGCTGCTGACACCGGTACGACCTATGACGACAATCCGCACCAAGCGCCTGCCTGCCCTCTTTGCATTTTCTGCTGCTGTCTTTTTAGTTTCTGCTTTTTCCAGCAGTCAGGCTGAAGCTGCTGCTGCCAATTGCGGCCGCGCCTCCTGGTATGCACTGACATCAAAAACCGCATCAGGTGAACGCATGAATCCGGCAGGTATGACTGCCGCACACCGCACCCTGCCGCTCGGCAGCAAAGTCCGTGTGACCAATCAGAACAACGGAAAATCGCTCGTGGTACGGATTAACGACCGCGGCCCGTTCATCAAAGGCCGTGTTCTGGATCTTTCCAAAGGCGCAGCGCAGAAACTCGGCTTTGTCGGCGCAGGCCATACCAAGGTTTGCTACAACAAGCTGTAATCAACGCCGGAGCATTTCCTGTTCATCCTGATACACCGGAAATGCTCTGCCTGTATGCTTTCACGCATTTTCAGACGCAAAACCGGTTTCAGCTTTTACGGAATATTAAAGGGGCAAAACTGCCCCTTAACGCTTGTTAACCATTTCTTAATAAACTCGGGCGCAGCGCGCCCCGCACAATTGACTCTTACCTGTTACCGATATTAACATTTCGTTAATAAGTAGCTGTGGCTGAGGCGTTGTGTATGTTCAGTTTTGTAAAATTTAAAAATCTGACACTGTCAGCCGCAGGCTTGGTAGCAAGTTTGGTATTGGCGTTTGGCTCATCAGCGCTTGCAGCCCAGACAGGCAGCCCGTTCATGGCAACCGGCGGTTTGACATCACAGCCAATCGGTCATTACGAATTCTGCAAACGACTGCCAGCCGAGTGCAATGTTACTTCTGCGCAGACAGCGCCGATCAAGCTCGATCAGGCAACATGGGCGAAAATTGTTCAGGTTAATATTGAAGTCAACGCGCTGATCCAGCCAATGACTGATATGGAAATCTACGGTGTAGAAGAATACTGGACCTATTCCACCACTGTCGGCGATTGTGAAGAATATGTCCTGCTCAAGCGCCGTGAACTTGCCAAAGCCGGTATTCCGCTCAGTTCATTGCTCATCACTGTTCTGCGTAAGCCGGACGGTGAAGGTCATGCGGTTCTGACCGTGCGTACAGATCGCGGTGATTTCATTCTCGATAATCTGACCGATGCCGTGAAAAACTGGCAGGAAACTGATTATACCTATCTGAAGCGTCAGGCTGCCAACCATACTGGTCGCTGGGTTTCCATTGAAACTCCGGGTAATCTGGTTGTCGGCGCTGTTAAATAAACCAGTGCGTAATATAAACGGCCTGGTCAGGCACTGACCATTTCCGTCGAGGTGCGATAGGAAACAGCCTCAGCCACATGTCTGCGCTCCACATGCGCCACCGCATCAAGATCAGCCAGCGTGCGTGCGACTTTCAAAACACGATGATAGGCACGTGCTGACAGTCGCAATTTCTCACTCACATCATAAAGCAATTTGCGTCCGTCATTGCTGACTGCGGCTACCTCCTCAAGAATATTGGGCGGACAGGCAGCATTGGTTATAATATGCGCCATACCTGATTGCCGGTAACGCTCCTGCTGGATTTGCCGCGCCTGCGCCACACGTTGAGCCACAGCAGCACTGCTTTCCGCCGGCCCCGTTAGGATCAAATCTGAAGGTTTAAGCGCCGCTACGTCCACCCGTAGATCAATACGATCCAGCAATGGCCCTGATATCCGCGCCTGATAATCGCTGCGACAACGCGGCCCCCGCGCACAAGTAAAGCCCGGTTCTCCCGCCATACCGCATTTGCACGGGTTCATCGCCGCTACCAGCTGAAACCGTGCCGGATAGCTGATGCGATGATTGGCACGGGCGATCATACATTCACCTGTTTCCAAGGGCTGACGCATCGAATCCAGCACCTGCGGAGAAAACTCCGGTAATTCATCAAGAAACAGCACGCCATGATGAGCCATGGATATCTCGCCGGGCTTTGCTTTATGCCCGCCGCCAACCATTGCCGCCATTGATGCCGAATGATGCGGGCTGCGAAACGGCCGCCGGTCTGTGAGCCTGCCTCCGGATAACGTGCCGGAAACTGAGGCAATCATCGAGACATCGAGCATCTCCCGTGGAGACAAGGGCGGCAAAATACCGGGCAGGCGCTGCGCCAGCATCGATTTACCCGAACCCGGAGGGCCGACAAACAACAAATTATGATTGCCCGCAGCAGCCACCTCCAGCGCCCGCTTAGCCGTCTCCTGCCCCTTCACATCCGCCAGATCAGGAAACACCTCCAGCTCCTCTGAAAAGCCCTGTATGGCCGGTTGCGGACGGGACAATACCTGTGAGCCACGAAAATGATTAGCGAGCGCGATCAGACTACGCGGATTGAGGATCGGCATATCCGCATCAGCCCATGCAGCCTCTGCCCCGCAAGCCTGCGGGCAGATCAATCCCAGATCATGCATATTGGCGGTTATCGCTGCGGGCAGCACACCGGCAACCGGTGCGATTGTGCCATCCAGAGCCAGCTCTCCCAGCACGACAAAGGATTGAAGACAGTCTTCCGGCAAAGCACCGACCGCCACCATCAGCCCCATGGCAATCGGCAGATCATAATGCGAGCCTTCTTTGGGCAAATCCGCCGGTGCCAGATTGATGGTCACTTTCTTCACCGGCATCGACAGACCGGAAGCATGAAGCGCCGCCTGCACCCGCTCACGGCTCTCAGCCACAGCTTTATCCGGCAAGCCGACAATCGACATGCTCATCTTGCCCGGTGCAGCCATCACCTGCACATCAACAAGCTTGGCTTCAATGCCCTGAAAAGCAACTGTACTGACCCGTGCAATCATTTCATGCCCCCACCCGATACATCATTTTAAGCAGGGGAAATGCACAACATCAACAAACAAAAACACCGGAACTGCAAATGAGTTTCCGATGTTTTATTAATTATATCAATTAGTTATAAAGATGAAATTTAAGCGCGCTTGGCTTCAACCACATCCCAGAACAATTGCGCAATATCCGCACCGCCGAAGCGTTTAATCTCGCGGATACCGGTCGGTGAAGTCACGTTGATTTCGGTCATGTAATCACCGATCACATCAATGCCGACGAGAATAAATCCACGCTCTTTCAGCGACGGTCCGATGCGTGCGCAGATTTCCTTCTCGCGCTCTGTCAGCTCAGTCGCTTCAGCACGGCCGCCGACATGCATATTGGAACGGGCATCGCTCTCCGCAGGCACACGATTGATGGCACCAACCGGCTCGCCATCAATCAGAATAATGCGCTTATCGCCGGAGCGCACATCTTTCAAATAACGCTGGGCGATAAACGGTTCGCGATACATTTGCCCGAACATTTCCAGCAGTGAGGTCAGATTGCGGTCATCTGTCGTCAGATGGAACACGCCAGCGCCGCCATTGCCGTAAAGCGGCTTGATGATGATATCGCCGAATTCCCTGCGGAATTTGAGCACTTGCTGCAAGTCTTTGGTAATCAGTGTTTCCGGCATCAGATCCGGAAATTCTGTGACAAAGATTTTCTCAGGGCTGTTGCGCACCCATGCCGGATCATTCACCACCAATGTCTTCGGATGAATACGCTCCAGAAGATGGGTTGTGGTGATATAATTCATGTCGAAAGGCGGGTCTTGACGCAGCAGGATAACGTCCATTTCCGACAAATCCGTATGCACGGCTTCACCGAGTATGAAATGATCGCCTTCAATATCACGCACCTGCAACGGCTCCAGAGCCGCGCTGACCACACCATCACGCATCGACAGGCGATCCGGTGTGTAATGATAAAGCTCATGGCCACGCTCTGCTGCCGCAAGGCACAAAGCAAAGCTGGTATCACCCGCGATACGAATGGAATTGATATGGTCCATCTGAACCGCAATTTTCAAAGCCATGGTGCCCTCTGTCTCATAATTTCAGTAACTGCTACGCATATTTAATACAAAATACCGGCCAGTAAAGGCCGGTATTTATAATGCTAACTACATTAATGTGATCAGGCTGCATTGCCTTCAACAATTATAACCTCACCATCGGCAACAGTCTGACGAATTGCCACAGCTGCCTGATATTCCGGTGAATTATAACAATCCAATGCATGTTGCATGCTTGGAAATTCGATGATGACATTACGCGCGCGTCCCTGCCCTTCTACCGCATGGGCAGCGCCGCCACGGGCAATAAAATTGGCACCGAAGCGCTCAAAAGCGGGCTTGGCTGTGCTGATATAATCTTTGTAACGCTCAGCATCACGCACATCGACACGGGCAATCCAGTAAGCTTTCGTCATCATTTACTCCCATTCATGATTTTCACACAGCTGCAGCCATTTCTTCCAGAATGCTCTGTGCCGCCGCTTTACGATCTGCAGCACCAACAATCGGACGCGCCACAACAAGATGGCTCGAACCGGCGCGAAGTGCATCTGCCGGTGTCATCACACGTTTCTGGTCACCGGCTTCACTGCCCGCAGGACGGATACCCGGTGTAACAATCGCCATATCCGGCCCGACAATTTTACGGATAGCGGCCGACTCAGCAGCAGAGGCTACAATACCGCCCATCCCTGCATCACGTGCTTGCTGCGCGCGGCGCAGCACCAGTTCCTCCGGTGACATAGTGTAACCGGCCTCCAGCATATCTGTCTGATCCATCGAGGTCAGCACAGTCACACCAAGCAGGCAGAGGTCTGAGCCTTTGGCAGCTTCCACAGCTGCACGCATCGCCTTCGGATAGGCGTGCAGCGTCATCATGGTCACACCGCGCTTGGCGATATTTTCCACGCCTTTGGCGATTGTATTATCGATATCGAGCAATTTCACATCAAGAAAGACTTTTTTGCCCATTGAAAGCAGGCGTGAAGCAAAATCCAGACCGCCACCCTTTGCCGTTTGCGAAAACACCAGCTGGTAACCGATTTTATAGAACGAAACCGTATCGCCAAGTTCCTCAACGATCTTTTCCGCTGCAATTACATCCGGCACATCAAGGCCAACGATCAACCGGTCGCGCACGCTGCTCACATCCATCATCTGTCTCCGCACTTCATTCTGATCTGAAATTTATCCCTCATCGCACAACAAGCACTGAGTGAAAAGATCAGATCTTGCTGATAAGGCTGCGACAGACACGGGCAAGGGTCTGCGCCGTGCGTTCATCGCGCAAAGCGCCGTCTTCATTGAATGCCTGATGGGCATGAGGAACAGAACATTGCTCGGAAATAATCTGGGTATTGAGCATCATCATAACCGAGCGCAGATGATACAGACCGCGCATACCGCCAAATCCGCCAGGCGACGAGGAGCACAGTGCCACCGTCAGATGCGATGTCGGCTGAAACGGCTTACCACCATCTTCATGAATGCGGCTGATCCAATCCAGCGTGTTTTTCAGCAAAGGCGGGATTGAGGAGTTATATTCAGGCGAAGCAATCAGCAGGCCTTTATGCGCCGCAAAGAGCCGTGCAAGCTTATAGGCATTTTCCGGAATGCCCTCTTCCGCTTCCAGATCCTGATCCATAATCGGCAGCGGATAATCTTTGAGCGAAATATAGGTTACGTCTGCGCCCTGCCGCGTCAGTTCCTGCACGGCAGCTCCGGCAAGCTGACCGCTATAGGCATTTTTACGGGTGGATCCGGCAAAAACGAGAACTGAGGACATAGAGCTGATCCTTTCAATGGCGGCAAAACAAATAGTCAGAACATCACTATTTAGCGCCGCATATAAAAAAGCAACGCCGCATCAACATTCTGATACGGCGTTCTGTGCTGCATTTTACGGCTGGTCGTAATCTACACCAGAATCCGGCGATAAACCCACAGGCGCGCAGGCGGCAGGTTGCGCAAAATAAAATCGAAGCCTTCGACACTATAAGCACCGCGCCCGACCGGCAGCGGTGAAACCGGCCCGTAAGAAATCTGCATGACCGGACGGCCGGCAGGAATACGGGTCAGCAAATCGCCAAGAAATGCCAGTCGTTTTTCCATCGGGAAATTAAGCAGCGGCACAGCGGAAATCACGCTGTCAAACTGCTGATCCCGTGCTTCACCGAGCACATTATCAAGATCAAAGGCATCGCCCTGCAGGAAGTTCACACCTGCATAAGTGCTCTGCAAATGGTGGAAAAACTCAGCCGAATATTCAACTGAATACAGGTTCTGCGGCTCAATTCCGCGCTCAAGAATGGCTTTGGTAATCACACCGGTACCGGGTCCCAGTTCCAGAACCGGCAGCCCCGATGACGGGTTAACAATGCTGGCCATGCGGCGTGCTGTAACACCACTTGTCGGCAGAATGGCACCGACAGCTTTCGGCTTATCGATCCAGCCTTTGAAGAAGCGGATCTCTTCATCGAATTTTTGTGCAAGTTTCTTTGGTATCAGCCCAGCCATCAAATACTCCCATATGTCGCCAGCAGACAAAGAATTGCC
>NZ_ANNO01000162.1:0-273 GCF_000409565.1 Pseudochrobactrum sp. AO18b | reverse complement strand
GTCTGCTCGATTATCAATGACTTTAAGGCAAGAGTTTCACCTGCTGAAGTCGTCTATACTGTTGAGCCGGTTTTAGGCATCGCATCGGCCAGAAATCACGTGCTCAATTATGCTGTTGATCATGGTTATGATCTGCTGACATTTGCCGATGATGACGAGCAGGTAGAGCCGCAATGGCTCATGGAATTGCTGAAAGAACGCGATCACCACAATCTTGATATTGTCGGCGCACCGGTACGTTTTGCACCGCCGGAAGGTAACTTGTCCTTCTGG
>NZ_ANNO01000161.1:0-2063 GCF_000409565.1 Pseudochrobactrum sp. AO18b | reverse complement strand
TCTTTGAGCGGGATTTTTTTGGTAACGGGTCGTAGATTTTAAGCCTAGTCAGGGGCCCGCAAGGAGGCAAAGCCGACAAAGCGGGAGACAAAACCACAAATCCTGACCCCGCAACCAAATCTCCTGAAATACATCCCAAGCCCCGGCAGAAATGCGCAGGGCTTTTTTGTGTTTAAAACATACGAATGTGAAAAGCGGGGGTGGGGAGACCAAAGCCTCGCCATCTAGCCAATATGTAATCTTCCTTAGCATTACTGAGGTCATAGTAATGATCGAACAGCTCTAGGTCGTTTTATCGTATATTGTTCACAGCTGAAGTCGTGCAACTCTGTTAGGTGCGGTTAAACATTCTTATCATTGGTTGTTTTGCTGATTTTAAATGTATCCAGATTTTCCAGTTAGCAGGATGACTTCAAAGCCGCGTCATATTTTTGTAATTACAGTTTGTATTGTAAGATCTGCATTTTGATGAAGTAAATATAATGACAAGAGCGATTTATGCTGAGAATTATATGTTGATGACCAAATATACTTATTAACTTTGAATGCTCGTTCAAGTTAACATGGCTGATGCTCAATCTAAAAATAATTATCTTCAAGAAAATGATGAGCCAGACAGCAGTGCCGTATCTTTGCATGCAATCCATGTTTTCAGTGTAATTTGGCTATTTGTACCGGTTTTTTACACTGCGCCTCGTGGATATCTCTGACACAAATAGCTAAAGAAAAAATCTGCATATTATGTAAGGGGACAATATGGCTTATTTTCCAACCTGGCGTTTGACCAATAACGTCACCGTTTTACCTGATGAACGATTGCCGACGTCTGCCGCAATCCCGATGGGCATTCAGCATCTTCTTGCAATGTCCGGATCCACGATTGTTGCGCCGCTGATTATGGGCTTTGATCCCAATGTCGCGGTCTTCTTTTCTGGTATCGGTACATTATTGTTCTTTCTGATCACCGGTGGTCGCGTACCAAGCTATCTTGGCTCTTCTTTTGCTTTCATCGCCGTTGTTATTGCTGCGACAGGTTATGGTGGCAGCGGTGTTAATGCCAATATTGGCGTTGCATTAGGCGGGATTATTGCCTGCGGTGCGCTTTATGCTTTGATCGGTCTTATCGTCATGGGCGTTGGCACCGGCTGGGTTGAAAGACTGATGCCGCCGGCTGTTACCGGTGCAATCGGTGTTGCTATCGGGCTGAACCTTGCACCTGTTGCTGTCAGTCAGCTTAAAGGAACACATGCGCATATTACGATCGCTCTGATGACAGTCCTGTGCATGGCGATTATTTCTGCATATGGCCCGCGCGCGACCCGTCGTGTTGCGGTTTTGCTGGCACTGGTCTTCGGCTATCTGCTCGTTTTGATTTTTGGTAACGGGTTGGATATGGTTCCGGGCATTAATTTTGATGCTGTCGGTGCAGCTGCTTGGTTTGGTTTGCCGCATTTTGTGAAGCCTGAATTCAGCTGGCCAGCAATTACATTGATTGCACCGGTTGCTATTGTTCTTGTCGCAGAAAATCTCGGCCATATTAAAGCGCTTGGCTCAATTACCGGTCAGAACATGGATCGATATATCGGCAGAGGCTTCTTTGCAGATGGTCTGGCGACTATGGTTTCCGGTTCCGGTGGCGGCACAGGTGTAACGACCTATGCAGAAAATATCGGTGTTATGGCAATGACCAAAGTTTATTCGACCCTTGTCTTTGTTATCGCTGCGGTTGTTGCTCTGGCTTTGAGCTTGTCACCAAAATTCGGTGCAATTCTGCAGACCATTCCAGCTCCGGTTCTGGCTGGTTTGGCTGTCTCAGTTTTCGGTCTGATTGCTTCCGCAATGGCACGTATCTGGGTTGTGAATAAAGTTGATTTCGCCGATCCGCGTAATCTTTTCACTGTTGGTGTGGCGCTGATTTTCGGTGCAGGCGACTTTACTGTTACGATCGGTGATTTCGCATTGGGTGGTATTGGTACCTCCACACTTGCTGCACTGGTCTTATACCAGCTTCTTGGCATTGGTCGTCGCGAGACGGCTTAATGATAAAGCAAAACACTTGGCCG